>DATAXC010000310.1:0-7688 GCA_036266895.1 Gammaproteobacteria bacterium | reverse complement strand
ACCTTATTTATTCAACAACTCCCCCACAAGCGGAGAGGCAGTTCTCATCATTTTATAAGTAATAGTCAAGTATTGCCTCTCCCTTAAGGAGACACTATTGAACGCTAGCGCTTTTGCCTCTCCCCTTGTGCAGACGCTGTTGAACACTAGAGTTTTTGCCTCTCCCCTTGTGCAGACGCTGTTGAACACTAGAGTTTTTGCCTCTCCCCTTATCCGGACGCTATTGAACGCTAGCGCTTTTGCCTCTCCCCTTGTGGGAGAGGCCGACGCCGACAGGCGGCGGGTGAGGGGTGTTAAGTATCCCTTAAGCTTTACATAGTATCATATCGATCTATAATCAATCGCAAACCTCTTGGAGCGCACATCAATATGAAATTGTATTATTATCTCGAAAACTTAGAAGCAATCGATTCTTTACCTAATACTGACGATTATGCTAGTCATTACTATAATCAAGCTTACCAAGCTTTTCTCCACGCCATCAAAAATAATCAATTACTTTCAACCAAACCAACAGATGTACCTAGCCCCACAGCGATTGTCACCATTGAAATTGATGAGGAAGCTATAAAAAATCTAGGTTATACCATTCAAAACACAGAAAATGGCCATGTTACTTTTACAAAAGAACATAAAGAATATGGAAAAAATGATTTAAATCCAAACTGGGATGATTCGGCTATATTTCAGATACATGCAAAGCTTTGCGATATTGAACAAAGCGATAGAATTCACAAAAAACGCATCATAATAGCTCAGAAATTTCAAGAAAAAAATAAACGTGAAGCTATTGAAAGAATATCGTTAATACAAAAATTAAAAACAAGTTATGAGCAGCTACAAAAAGAACGTGAGGAAGATCAAAAAAAATTACTTTTATTGCGAGAAAAACAGCAAGAAATAAATAAAAAACTCAAACCATTTGTTATTTCTGTTTTAAAAAACGCAAAATACAATCCTTCTGGTAAAATTATTTTTGATATTTTGCATGAACAATACATGGAATTTACTGAAGATGAATTGAGGGAGCATTTAAACAGTAACATAAAAAAAGCCGTAGCCACTTATATGGTTTCTCAATTTTCACAGAATCCGGAGATAGTGAAGACAGCCCAGGCTATCTTAGATAAAGAAAACGTTGAAAAATTCCTATTAAAGCAATTTTTTTGGTATAATTTTTCTTCCAAAATAAACAACATGATATTTGGCTCAAGGTTAGACTTTGACCCGCCGTATTCTGCAGAAATTCAAATTAATTCTGATGGAAGCTTTCCGAAAGATTCTTCATTAGAAATATTAAGCATTGGATTAAACAATTATAATAATGCACTTCTGGACAACTGGGAGATGCTAGAGCATGAACCAGAACAACTTCCTGCAATAATTGCGAACCAAACTGAAGAGTGCACAACAACTGATGATATCGGTTCTAAACTAGACTTAGAAAAACAGTTAGCAGACGAAAAAGCAGCTGCCACCCAATTGTCCAATCCAGTCCAACGTACATTGCCTGATCAAAGAGACATTGACCCTCTTGCTTCAATGATGAGGCCGAAGATTCACATGATAAAATTTTCTAAACTGGAAGAACCAGAAAATCCTGAACAAACACAATCGCGACAAGGAGATGACGAATGGTTAGATTTAGTTGAGCATACAACGAAAAAATTTATACTTACTCAAGAAGAAATGCGATCAGCATCAGTCGTTACTACAACACCAAGAACATCATCTTCATCGTATATAAATATTTTAAAAATGACGGGTTTTGATGAATATTCTAATCTGGCTCCTGCTAAGACAAAAGCAAAATCAGCTACACCAATCAGCCTAGAGATAACTATTAAACAACAGCTTATTGCTGAATTAATTTGCGAACTTCCTCTCTATAATGAAATGGATGTAGGAGGATATTTGTTAACCGTATTAGAAAAAGAAAAATATCGCGGCATAACATTAAGCTTAAAAGAAATAAACGATTACAGTAAAAAAATTAGCAAAGGCGATGCTGAAGAATTAATTAAAACTCGAAAACTAACCCTAGCACGTTACATAACATGTCATCTATCTAACAGCGAAAAATATACATTGCGAGAGAGAATTATAAATTACAAACCAGATCAGAGTAAGAACACTGACACGCTTGCGGAATTTCTATGGTTACAACGGGGTTTTACTAAACCAGACATTGTTAATAGTGAGACGCTATCAACCATAGCTTCGATAGAACGGTCTAGTTCAAGCCTAAGCTATACTGCACTGGCATTAGGCTCCGCTGCATATTCATCAAAGAGAGCTGGAAAGAAGTAAATGCTAGCGTTTTTTGCCTCTCCCCTTCATAAAATCACCCCTCACCCGCCGCCTTCGGCGTCGGCCTCTCCCACAAGGGGAGAGGCAAAAATGCTAGTATTTGTATTTATTCAACAACGCTCCTTGTAGAAGAGGCAATTTTCATCACTTTTTTCGTATATTCTACTGCCGCCTGAATGGTTAAGAAACATGTAAAATATACGAAAAAATACGTTTTACCGCCCTTCTTAAGTATCTCTTAAGTTCTTGATGATATAATGCCCCCAATAAATCTCAACGAGGCGGAGCATATACAAATGAAATTATATTATTACCTGGGTTCAACAAATTACCAAAATGCAGAGAATCAGACAATAACATTTTCTACGGATGCTGAATATTACCAAGCTGCTCGCCAGGCTTTTCTTGATGCTTTCAGTGGACAAGCGCTTGCCACCAACGTGGCCACGATACAAAAAAACATTAAAAAATTACATAAATCATATAAATATAGTGTTAATAATTATGATGATTACATTAATAGTTCCGCTGTTGTTGAAATTGAAATTGACGATGAAAATTTAAATGAATTACAAACAGCATTTGGTTATGGCATTAAGGAAGAAACAGATGGCTATCTGTCCATTACCAATCTAAATGAATCAATATCAAATCTTGGCTGGAATGATAAGTATGCGTTTTGGATAAGAGCTAGAATTAACTTGATTACAAAAGGTCAAAAAAACAATCAACAAGAAATTATACTAGACGATAAGTTTCTAGATGAAATGCAAATTGCCGCACTTCAAATCTTTGAAGAGGAAGCTGCTACTCGCCTAAAAGAAGAATTAGCAGTACACAGGCTACAACAAGAAGCTGTTGAAGCGCGTCGATTAGCAGAACAAGCACGCATCGAAGCAGAAAAAATAGCAGCAGAAATAGCTGCAGAAAAAGCTAGAGCAGATGCCATCAGAAAACATGAAGCGAAACTAGAAAAAGACGTGGAAACAAAAATTGAAAATCAATCTCATCAAGAAAAAGAACTACAGAAAGCTACGAAAAAATTCGAAACAGAAAGTGCCCTTTTCAGCGCAATAAATACATTTTCAGCTACTCATGAAGAACAACGTAATGCCGAAGAAAAAAAACGGGTTGCAGAAACAAATCTTTTATTGGCACAAAAAGCGTTTGCGGGAGCAAAATTAGATACTGCCGCAGCCGAATCTAAACTATCAGCGTTTAGGCGTGTTAATAGCAGTGAAGCACGATCTGAACAAAACAGCGCGCATTTAATTGAGAGCCAAGAACTGGCTATGGAAGTAGCTATGAGAGAGTTTATACTAGCAGAACTCAATGCTGAACAGGCAGAAAAATTATTGGCCGAAACAGCAGCCATGCCGCAAGATCGATATGAATTTGCTGCCCGCTCAGTTTTTACCAACGAGATTCCTGCCAAAAAAACACTATTTTCAAAATATTTTACAATGCAGGATGAGGATAAAAAGAAAAAGGCGGAAGAATCAAAGAAGGATAAAGAATTAGGTTATTTTGATTTTGCACCAGATGATTTTAACAATGAAGATGCCGATGACGTTGCGCCTAACATAACAGCCCAACAGACAACCCAACCAAGCAACGGAAAGTATTTTATTTTAGAAGATTGGACTGATGAACAAACACAATCTACGTATAACTTAGCTGAAGATAAATCTTTTGATTTAGAAGCTGGGACTGATGAAATAGTGACGTATAGCCAGCCCGAAGAAATGATCTCTGATGAAGAACTGATGTCAGATTGGGTTAACATAGGCAATACAAAAGACGAAAGCGGTGACCCTCTAATCCCAGAGGAGGTTATTATTTATACGCCAGCAGCATTTGATGAATTAGCGGCTTCCGAAACCCTAGCAACAACTACAACAACCTCAGCAACAAAACAAAGATCAAATTCTGCAGAAAATTTCATGCAATTTTTTTTAATTAATTCCATAAAAAATATTGCCCCAGGGAATGATATTTCACAAAACATAGAAAAAGGTAAGGCGCTAGTTACACTTTTATCATCATCAATACATGATCAAGCCACACTCACCCTTCAAGATATACTTGCTCACGATCCAATAATGTCAAAAGATAGGGTAAAAGCTTTGATAAAGAACAGAAAAGACATGATTGTTGCTTATATAAAAAGTTTATCTGATGAAGATCAAAGTAAAATCAAATTACTTGATAGAATATTAGATTATGATTTAAAAAACCTCAACAAAACAACCGATGCGCTTGCAGAATTTATTTGGATATCACGTAACAGCAGTGCCGATGCAAACATTAACCATGGTGCATTAGGTGAATTAAATACTGAAAGAAAGCGAATACGAAAAATGGTTTCGGCAAATCTTCATGCAGATGACAAGATTGTTGGCGCTAACCAACCAAGAACAGCGTCTAATAACCTAAGCTTTTTTCGATCATTTTCACCAATTGTTGGTTCACTTGCTACTTCATCCCAACCCAAACTTGCTATTACAACGGGTAGCAACAACGAATTAAGTACGGCTGACGAAGCTCAACACTCTTCAGAAAAAAAATCTAGACTAAATTTTTTTAGTAGACAACTTGTAAAATTAGCGGAAAAAATAACTAGCTCTACGTCCTCCTTAGACAATGAGAGCGAGAGGCAAGAGAAACAGACCGCAGAAATACACTTACTGTAAAGGTAAGGAAAGTAACTTTTCAGTAGATAATATTGTCACCCCGGAAGACGACTTTGTTGCATGAAAAACACCCTCTCCCGCCCTTCGGGCACCCTCCCCCGTAAACGGGGGAGGGGATGCTTGGCCATTATTTTTGTATATTTGTAGATGCGATTCCATAACCCATCTTATTTCCTCTCCCCCGTTTACGGGGGAGGGTGCCCGAAGGGCGGGAGAGGGGGTGCGTTTTCTAGGCCGTGAATAATTACACACTAGAGGCGCCCTTAAGTTTTTCTTAAGCTCTTGATGGTATTATACTCACCTGAACCTCTTATCCAACTATCAATGAACGGGCATACTCAAACTAATTAAGATAATAAAATACCATAACTAAATCGCAACGAGGAGCTAGATCAAATGAAATTATATTTTTACTTACCATACTCAAATGCGCTGGGCACCAATAGTAACACACTACCTAACTCGGCCATTCCTTCCCAACAAGAAGCCATTTACCAAGAAGCCCGCAAAGCCTTTTTTAAAGCCGTCGAACAAAAAACCATTGCGGCAAATCTAAAAACCATACAAGATGCCACAAGAAATAATTATCAAGGTCTTGATATTGCTGCGACAAAGCAACAGCTCAAAAAAGAAAATGCCAGTCTCTCTTTTGCAGATATTCACTGCCCTGAAGATTATATTAATAATACGGGTGTGGTTGTAACTGACATTACCGAATCTTCAGTTAAAAAATTAAATGATTTTGGTTACAGCATTGAAAAAAAACCAGATGGTTATGTTAGCATTACACATTTCAATGAATCAAATCTTAACACCGATGATGCATATGCATTTTGGAATGAGATGCTAATTAATTGTATTGTAATAGGTCAAGGAACAAAACAAAGATTTACCTTGCCAGATGAGACGATGCAATTGGAAAAAAGAAAAGAACTGCCGGTTGAATTTAAAAACAAAATTTCAACACATCAAGCACCAAAAGCTGCAATAACAAAAAAACTCACTCTAGAAGACTATGAAGCCCGAGCAGCAGCTTTACAAGCCACGGCACTATCTGCAAAAATCTCCTCGATACAAGAAGACTATGAAGCCCAAGCAGAAGCTTTACTAGCTGCGCCACTATCATCAAGTGACAAAAACGAAGATGCACAGAAAAAACCAAAGCCAATGAAACCCGCATCCAGAAATCCACACAACTTCGTTGCTCGTCATACTTTCGACACTGCCTCCGATCTAGTAATACCACCAGAAACGCCTACTACTCCTACTATATTATTAGGCTCTGGATTAATCGACAAGCTCAAAAGGTCATCGCGGCCACCGTCAACTACCACGCCAAAACCGGCAGCGACAACTGCAAAAATACAGTCCACTCTTCCAGCAATAGATAAAGACAAGAGCCTTTTAATTCAACGAATAAAAGATTTAAACTTAGTAAATAATCTGAATGAATCCTTAAAGGACGCTGGAAAAAGGCTAGTTACCCTTTTATTATACCATCCAACTGAACTGACACTAAATGATTTTTTAAACCATGATACAACTATGTTAAGGGAAGATATAGAAGAGCTGATTTATTGCACAAAACAATTGATCATTACCTATATAAAAAATTTACCGCATTTGGATCCCGAAAAATCTTTTTTTCTTAATGCAATATTAGATTATCGTCCAGAGAGTCGCATGACACAAACCAATGCGTTTTCAGCACTATTCCGCATATCGACACCTAACGGTAAGGACAGCTTTACCGAATTAACTAATGAAAGAACGGCAATGAAGGAAGCAATAGCTCGCGAGCAAGCAGAAAATCGCAGAAAAGCAAAAATTCGCGAGGAAGCAGATGAAATAAAACGTGACCAAAAAATTCAGCAATTTCTAATGGAACAGCAACAACAAAACCAGAATTCACAAAAACCTTTATCAGCAACACCGCAACCACCAGTAAAAACCAGCATTCTAAACAGCTTACAAAAAATTAAACCCGAAGATACGGATGCTGGTGAAAAACTGTTGAGTGAACTACATGAATGTCAGCAGCACTTTACAATAGAAGAAATGCTATTGAATGATGCGCTTACCAAAACCAAGCAAAAAAAACTTGTCGAACACATGATTAACAATATGACTGATGAGATGGCCGAGCTTATCGCTGATATTTTAGATCGATCGGGAAAACACCCAACACTAGAACAAGTTATCTGGCAAGACTTCAGCTTCTTTTCTAGCACGGAGATTAAAAAACCTGAAGCTGGGAAAGGTTTTCCGAGAGGTAGTTCGTTAGCAATGTTGAGTGATGCATTAGAAAAACATCGAGATAAATATCGAGCTACCGCTGCGACTACAAACAATCAACAAGCTAATAACGCCGCTACAGCAAATAATAGCCCGGTTAATATAGATGATTTCTTTAAATCTTTATCTAAACTCAAGTCTGGGGAAGAAATTTTTAATGCAATGCATGAAGTTACTAAGACAACACACACCCTACCTGAGATATTAGCTGCTATAAAAAAATATTTAACTGACAAGCAACAAACATCGGTAGCCATGTACATTATTACTAAATTACAACAAAACGATTCAGAAATAGCTAAAATAGCTGAAAATATTATGGAGCTTGACCCTCTGTTGCCCATATTAGGTCCATTTATGTGGTATGAATTTAGTAACAACCCGTTCGAT
>DATAXC010000301.1:0-8798 GCA_036266895.1 Gammaproteobacteria bacterium | reverse complement strand
CAAGTGCGGGAGTGCCCGAAGGGCGGGAGAGGGTATGCTTTTACTCTACCGCACCAAGATGACCCCCCTGGCACTTACTACAAACTCCATAAATATTCAAAATATGATCGGTCAAAATATAACCTGCCTGTTTAGCAATTTCTTGTTGGCGTTTTTCAATCAGCTTATCAATAAATTCTTCTACTCGATTGCATTGCACACACACCAAATGATCGTGATGTTCACCCTGGTTCAATTCAAAAACCGATTGACCACTTTCAAAATGATGCTTAATCACCAATCCAGCCTGTTCAAATTGCGTCAAGACGCGATAAACGGTGGCCAGACCAATTTCCTCGCCCGATTCAATTAAGGTCCGATAAATATCTTCAGCAGTCAAATGATGCTGCTTGGCCTTTTCCATAATAGTTAGTATCTTACTGCGCGGTAGGGTAATTTTTAATCCCGCTTTTTTTAGATCAGAATTGTCCAAGGTATTTTCCTCTCATCATATACCTGTTAAGATGGTGCCATTAAAACGCACACCATTACCATTAGATAAATATAAGGCATTGTACATGAAAAAAACGATTTTACTTATTCTTATTAGCACTTTATGTGCGCTTTCTGTTGGCTGTTCAGTATTCCGCATTCATAAGACCGATATAGAGCAAGGCAATATCATTACCCAAGACAATCTCAATCGGTTGCATCCGGGTATGACCGAAATGCAAGTCAAAGAAGTCATGGGCAATCCAGTCTTAATGAATATCTTTACCCCGTACATAGTTGAATATGTTTATACCTTCCAAGAAGGACATGGAAAAATACAAGAAACACGAGTCACCCTGATTTTTAATCATGGTCGACTACAGGAAATCAAGAAATCGGCGGCAGTAATTTAGAGTTGCGGCATTAGAATATAGAAAAACGGTCGGCTTTGAGGCAAGGTTCGATGAAAAAGTTAGCCAAAAAGCGCAGCATACACGCTAGTATGTGAGCATTTTTGGCTAACTTTTTCATCGAAGATTGACCAAAGACGGCTGTTTTCCCGCTTTTTTACGTCGTGCTTCCTTCGGATCAATTATTAATGGGCGATAAATTTCAATCCTATCGCCCGTTTGAGCATAATCGGTTAATCGGCGTGGCTTGCTAAAAATACCTATTTTTTGCTGAGTCAAATCAATTTCTGGACACAACGTCAAGATACCAGAACGTTCAATAATCGTTTGTAAATTACTATTTGCTGGCACCATCAATTTACAAAGATATTGCCGATCAGCATAGGCATAACACACTTCTACTTCAATTTGATTACTCATCAGGGCTACCATATAATTCTGTCGCTCGTTTACAAAATGCTTCGACTAAGGTATTCGCAATATGTTGAAAAACGGGTTGAAACAACTTATCAATTAACCCACCGGTAAATTCAAACTCTAAATCCAACAATACTTTACAAGCCTGCATATTCAATGATTGGAAAGTCCAAATCCCTTCCATATGTTGCAGCGGACCGTTGACCAAGTTAATTTCCATCCGTTCATATGGAAAAAGACTATTCCGCGTAGTAAATTGTTTATGTACACCTTTCCAGCTTATTTCCAGTAATGCCACCACTTCTTGATCAGTACGGGTTAGAATACGACTGGTTTGGCACCATGGCAAAAACCGTGGATAATCTTCAATCCCATTAACCAGCTCAAACATTTGCCGGCTAGTATAAGGTACAATTGCGCTTCTTTTCAGTATATTCATGGTTATTCCAACTATTGATGCTGCATCTGGTGTTACGGTTGATGTTATGGCTGATGCTACATCTGGTGTTACATCTGGTGTTACATCTGATCTATATCATATTGCTATTCACTTACTGCATTCAATTCTTTACAAAAATTAACCAAACAACTATTTCAAATTGTTAGCTTTGTTATTATACTGCGCAACATGAAACAGACACAAAAGACAAATACATCTATCGCTGTCAACCGTAAAGCCCACCATGAATATTTCATCGAAGATCGTTATGAAGCTGGCATGGTACTACAAGGTTGGGAAGTAAAAAGCTTGCGAGCTGGACGCGTTCAACTCGATCAAGGTTATATTTTACTAAAAAACGGCGAATGTTGGTTAATTGGCGCACTCATTACGCCGTTACAAACTGTATCGACCCATATTCAGCCTGATGCACAAAGATCACGAAAATTGCTATTAAAACACTCGGAATTAAGCAAATTGATCGGCAGTGTTGAGCGTCGTGGTTATACATTAGTGCCGTTAGCGCTTTATTGGAAATTTAATCGGGTTAAGTTAGAAATTGGCTTAGCCAAAGGTAAAAAACAGCATGATAAACGCGCTACCGAAAAAGAGCGCGATTGGGATAGACAGAAACAACGCTTGTTGAAGGGAAGCAAAGGTAAGTCGGTGTAAGCAGCGAAGTTTTTAGTTATTCCTTCCCGCACTTGTTGCGGGAGTGCCCGACAGGGCGGGAGAGGGTATTCATAATAGTACTGGCTTGCTATTTAAAACCAAAATGCCTATATTATTCATTCGTTAAGCGGGCTAGCATGATTTATAGCCCATTTAACGTTAGCTTAATATTAGCCTTACTAAAATGAGCTATAATTCGAACTGGGGGCGACCCGGTTTCGACGTGGATTACAAAGCTTGAGGTGCATGTCGAGGACGTAACTTAACCTCGTAAAAAAATGTTACAAACCAAATAGTTGCCAACAAAAAACGCAACTCCGTTGTTGCTGTAAATGATCGCGATTTCGCGGTCGCTGCAGCTGCCGCCTAAACCACGGCACAACGCCATCCACCGATTGTGCTTGTACGATCGGATGTTTACGAAAGTAAGCTCGGGTGGTCATATTATACAAGCTCGCAATTTGATCTGCCCTAGATCAGATTGCTAAACAAAACGGGGCTCGCTATTTAACATCTCGCCAATCAGGGCGTTAAATGGCTAAATTGAAAGATTGGCTACACATGTAGACCCGATAGTAGAGGATTTGCGGACGCGGGTTCAATTCCCGCCGCCTCCACTGATTAAAAAATGTACATATATTTTAAGATTGGTTATTTTCTGTAATTCTTTAAAATTCATATGATTAATAAGGAGTTTATTCCTCTAAATTCTCTCTAAAATACCCAATATAACTAAGAAAAGATGGTAGATGGGGTAACATTTAGGGGTATTTTTATACTTCTTTTTTCGATTACCCCATGAGTAATAATCTTTAATTACGTGTCATACTAAATCATAAATAAAGCATATAAATTATCACTTTTGGATTGGCGCGGTACCCTCACTTAAAATATCAAGATATTTGTGATAAACATAAATCTTATTACGTGCTTTACCTGTAATTTCCGTTACTATCCCAAGCCTTGTCAGATGATTAAGCGATTTAATTGCAGTAGGCAAGGAAAGGTGGCAATTCGTAACGATCTTTTTACTATCGGTAGTAGGATGTCGCTGTAAATAGTGATGCACCATAAGTGTAGATGCTGATGGCTTTCCGATAGTTTCTATTTTTTTTCTATCTTCTGTAAAAAGATTTAAAATAGCTTGAGCAGTAGAAACAGCCTGGTTAGCAGTTTCAATAACACCTTTAAGAAAAAATTGTAGCCATTCTTCCCAATCACCGGTTTCTCGAACAAGTTGCAAGTGATCATAATAAGCTTGTCTATGTGTTTTAAAATATAAACTGAGATAAAGCAAAGGCTGACGCATAACACCATCGACACACAATATAAACGTAATTAGTAGTCGACCCAAACGTCCATTTCCATCTAAAAAAGGATGGAGGGTTTCAAATTGATGATGGGCTAAGGCTGCTTTAACCAACGTTGGTAACTTCACCGTTTCGTCATGTAAAAATTTTTCTAATTCCCCTAATAAATCCATTAATTTTTCTGGTGGTGGCGGAACAAATTTAGCATTTCCTGGGCGAGTGCCACCGATCCAGTTTTGGGAGCGACGAAATTCGCCAGGCTGTTTAGAACTACCGCGTCCTTTGTTTAATAAAACCTCGTGCATTTCGCGAATTAAACGAAGTGAGAGTGGAAAACCACCTTGAATACGTTTTAATCCGTGCTCCATAGCAGCAACATAATTTGATACTTCAACTACATCTTTATTAGGCACCCCCGCTATTTCTTCGTTCTCAAATAAGAGCAAATCTGATAAAGAGGATTGAGTCCCTTCGATCTGAGAAGACAAAACAGCTTCTTTTCGGATATACATGTAAAGATAAAGGGAAGGATCGGGCAAAATAATACTTAACCCATCCAGTCTGCCAAGCGCTATATTTGCTTGATCTAATAGTGGGTATATTTTCTCCATCTCTATAGAAGGTATAGGAGGCAGTGGCTTTGGCACATAAGCACTATATGCTTCACCTGTAACCGAACTACGAATATACTCACCTACACGTTCTGAATATGCCGTCATATTTCCTCCGTTAATTAAGGGAAACTGGCTTTCCTTAATTAGTATAAACTTTAACTTAAAGATGTTTATTAAGCAAATGGGTTAATTAACGAAAATGTACTTCCCTTAATTAGTGGTAAAACTTTCATTCTTGATTTTATAGTAAACTTGTATATAATAACCAAATTTACCACCTAAGAGAAAGAATGTATGTGGACTAAAACTCATAGCAAAATTTATCAAGGTATTAACAAGAAAGATATTTGGCGTGTATGGACAGATATAAATAATTGGCCTACCTGGCATGGCGATTTAGATTATTGCAAAATGGACGGTACTTTTATTGTAGGCAATCATTTTATGTTGAAACCTAAAGGTGTACCTGCCACTAAAATTACATTAGTTGAAATTGATGAAGGCAGAAAATTCACAGATTGTACAAGATTCTTCGGCGCAAAAATGTATGATACGCATGCCATGGAAGAAACATCAGAGGGTTTACGACTAACCAACACCCTGGTTGTAACAGGAACTCTTAAATTTTTATGGATCAAGTTAGTAGCTCAAAATGTTGCTAATACCGTGCCTGAGGAAATGGATGCTTTAGTAAAACTTGCGAGAGAGATGAATGGCTGATCCCACATTTGGATTTGAAAAACCTGAACATAGTCCAGGCTTTTTACTTTGGCAAACGATGGTAACATGGCAACGCCAAATTAAAAAAGCACTCGACCCCTATGATATCTCACATGCGCAGTTTGTCATACTAGCAAACGTCTTATGGTTTGAGGGAGTAAAACAAATACCTATGCAAATTTTAATTGTGCGTAGCACTAAGCTCGATAAAATGACGGTGTCAAAATCTCTTAAAAAATTAGTAGCACAGGGTCTTATTAAACGCGCTGAACATAAAGATGATACACGAGCAAAATCAGTACATTTGACTACTGAAGGTAAAACTATGGCCTCCAAATTAGTGCCGATAGTCGAAAAAATAGATGAGGAATTTTTTGGAGTGATGAGTAGAGCGAATCAGCAATCCTTAATTAATATTTTAGCTGATTTAGTTTCTAAGATAGAAATAGCGGAGTAACTAACATGTTGGTGATGTACTATGACCCTGAATGATATGGTCTGAGCTTAATCTTGCTAAAGCAGAATGGCGCATTCCAGCCGAAAAAATGAAAATGCGCGTTACGCATATTGTTCCTCTTTCAACTCAAGCAATCGCAATTATAAGAGAACTTAGAGCCTTAACTGGTGATGGAAAATATTTATTTTCAAGTGTTCGCAGCGCAAAACGACCCATGTCAGAAAATACAGTTTTAGGCGCGCTGCGTCGCCTTGGTTATGCCAGTGATGAAATGACAGGCCATGACTTTCGTTCAATGGCTAGCGCACTACTAAATGAGCAAGGCTGGAATCCTGATGCAATTGAACGTCAACTTGCGCATGGCGAACGCAACACGGTTCGCGCTGCTTATAACTATGCCGAGTATTTACCAGAACGCAAAAAGATGATGCAGCAATGGACGGATTATTTGGATAAATTAAAAACTGGTGGAGAAATCATACAAATACGACAACGCGCTTAGTTATCTTTTGTAATACTCCAGTCACTTGATAGCATTTCGGCCTGCTGTAACACCGTTTGCACAGCAGCATCTTGCAAATCAGGCGGATAACCATATTTACGAAGAATCCGCTTCACAAGCACACGCAATCTCGCTCTAGCAGATTCACGATACGCCCAATCGACTGAAACGTTCTCACGTAAACTCACTAATAATTCATGAGCAATTAAGCGGAGCTTATCATCACCCATTACCTCAACAGCGCTTTCGTTTTCAGCCAGCGCATCATAAAAAGCAATCTCCTCGTCGGATAATCCAGACTCCTCACCTCGTTGTCGAGCAGCGCGAATATCTTTGGCTAATTTAATTAATTCCTGCATAACCTCAGCAGCTGTAATTGCATTAGCATGATAACGTGCCACAGCGTCTTCCAGGCGCTCTGAAAAAGCTTTCGTTTGCACAACATTCGCTTTACTGCGTGAACGTATACCATCATTGAGTAATTTTTTTAGAGCCTCTAAAGCAAGATTCTTTTTTTCCATCTGTTGTACTTCAGCTAAAAATTCATCTGATAAAATTGAGATATCAGGACTTTTTATGCCAGCAGCAGCTAAAATATCTACTATTTCAGTAGAAACGACAGCACGACTCACAATTTGTTGTATCGCTAATTCTCTTTCTTGCTTAGATATAGCAGAACCAACAGAAGTCTTAACTAACGCAGCACGTATCGCTTGAAAAAATCCAACTTCGTCTCGAATTTTTTTTGCTTCATCAGATGCAGATGTTAAAGAGAAAGCCTTTGATAACGCCAGAACTGCATCTTGATATCTGCGATGCGCATTCTTCTTGCCTTCGTCTGTTTTCTCTTTAGCAGCTAGCTTGTGCTGCATATCGAGAATCCATTCGATCGCTCCAGCCATCATCTTTAATCGTTCTTGCGGTGTTCCTGCTAAAGCTGATTTGTAATCAAAACCATGAAACATATCTCGGACAATTTCGTATTTTTCTACCAGCACTGCAATAGCTTCACTTTCATCAACACCTGTTTTTTCTTGATCGCTCGATGAATATTGCTGCAATGCTGATTTAAGGTTCTGTGCAATACCAATATAATCGACAATTAATCCAGCTGGTTTATCACGAAATACACGATTTACACGTGCAATCGCTTGCATCAGACCATGCCCCTTCATTGGCTTGTCAATATACATAGTGTGCATACTCGGCGCATCAAATCCTGTCAACCACATGTCACGGACGATCACTAGTTTTAATGAGTCTTTTGCGTCGCGTGCGCGTTTTGCTAAATCATCACGTCTTTTTTTACTTCCAATATGCTGCTGCCATTCTTGAGAATCGCTTGCTGCACCCGTCATCACAACTTTTATTACACCTTCATTGTCATCTGAACTATACCAATCAGGACGTAGCCTTATTATTTCATCATACAGCTTTACACAGATACGACGACTCATGCATACGATCATTGCTTTACCATCCAAAGCTGCAATGCGATTTTCAAAATGCTCAACAATATCTTTAGCAACCATAGAAAGGCGTTTATCGCTTCCAACTAATGCTTCAATCGTTGACCATTTCTTCTTGAATCTCTCTTGTTCTAATTCGGGATCGTCTTCTGTAAGTTCTGCAACTTCAGCATCTATACTTGGTTTCTCAGTCTCATCAAGCTCAATGCGAGCTAATCGTGATTCGTAATAAATTGGCACAGTAGCACCATCTTCAACAGCGCGACTAATATCATAAATATCAATGTAATTACCAAACACAGCAGGTGTATTAACATCATCTGCTTCAATGGGTGTGCCAGTAAAACCAATGAACGATGCATTGGGCAAAGCATCGCGTAAATATTTTGCAAAGCCATAAGAGATTGCGGCAGTTTTTGCATCGACTTTGGCACGAAAACCGTATTGACTCCGATGTGCTTCGTCTGCAATTACTACGACATTGCGACGATTAGTTAGCATTGGATATTCACTTTCCCCTGTTTCAGGTGAAAATTTTTGAATTGTAGTAAAAACCACCCCGCCAGATGCACGATTTAAAATCTTCTGTAAATCTTCTCTGCTTTCCGCACGTACTGGAGTTTGTCGAATCAAATCACGACACATTGAGAATGTCGTAAATAATTGCTCATCCAAATCATTACGATCTGTTAATACGACAAGCGTCGGATTTGCCATTGCTGGGTGTTTTACTAATTGTCCCGCATAGAATGCCATCAACAAACTTTTACCCGATCCTTGAGTGTGCCAGATCACACCGGCTCGCTTATCACCTTTTGCTTGTGACCTTACGCTAGGTAAGCCGTAATTTGCTGGATCTTCGCGTACTCCTTGGAATGGTGTAGCAGCGCGAATCGTTGATTCAATCGCTTTTTGTACGGCGTGAAACTGGTGATATCCTGCAATAATTTTTACTAGACCGCTGTCTCGTTCACCAAAAACGGTGAAACTCTGGAGTAAATTAAGCAGGCGTCGATGTTCAAAAACGCCTTCAATCAAGACTGAAAGTTCAGGCTCACCCTTTGACACAATTTTATTACCATCAGTAGTACGCCAAGGCATATAACGCTCAAAATCAGCGGTTAGCGAACCTACCCTCGCGGTAATTCCATCGGATATCACAAGTAACAAATTAGTATTAAATAAAAGAGAGATTTGATTTTTATAGGTCTGAAGCTGGTTAAAAGCTCCATCAACTGTTGCCGCATCACTACCTGGCGCTTTTAGCTCAATAATCGCAAGCGGTAATCCATTCACAAATATAACCACATCAGGTCG
>DATAXC010000125.1:0-15052 GCA_036266895.1 Gammaproteobacteria bacterium | reverse complement strand
AGGCGTTGCTGCTTTTTGTTGCGGCATAATCACCACCGGCAAAATAATCGGAAAATTATTTGTATCCGCTGGTATCGTTTGTAATTGATATAATTTATTAAAATCATTCATCATCTCTTCCACTGCTTTTTGCATCGATTGCTGAATAGATTGTTGTTGTAACTGTAATTTTTGCAACATATTTTGGATATCTTTATTATCAAACTTAGCGGGTTGGCCATAAATAACTTGGTAAGTTTGCGGATTCTTACCATCATTGGTAATTCGTTGCGTAAAAGTAAACGCAGCGGGTTCGCCCGGCTTACCACTGAGATCACTGGATTTTATCCAACCCACGTTACCATTGCGCGGATCACCAACCTTAATCCAATCGCCGGCTTTAGAAGAATAAATAGGAATCACACCAGCAGCGGCATCAATCGTGCCAATGACTTTGGCATTAGCTGTTGGTTGATCTAATAAGTTAATTTCTTTAGCAAAACTGGCTGCAGATACACCCACCGTTAATGCACATAATAATAAACTGATTTTATTTGCTAATTTCATGACAAGCCTCCTCAAAAACATCACCTATATTTACTTAAGTATAGTCAAAAAATCAATCTCTACAAAAGCTACCGATATGCATCTCCAATCATCTTCTTCCACCGTCTAACCTCCCCCAACGGATCCTCCGCTTTCGTCACTGCCGAAATCACCGCCACACCGGCAATACCAGTGGCTAATACGCCTGGCAATCTTTCCCAATTAATACCGCCAATCGCAACCACTGGACAATCTAACAATTGACAATATTGACGTAACCGCTCCAAACCGACTGGTGGTTTATTAATTTGTTTTGAGGTCGTTGGGTAAACAGGACCAATCCCCACATAAGATGGTCGAATTGCTCGGGCTCGGGCAAAGTCAGCATAACTATAGGTACTGATCCCGACTCTGATTCCCGCTTGTCGTAATGCATGCCAATCGACATCCACTAAGTCCGATTGACCTAAATGAACCCCATAAGCACCTTCTGCTAATGCCAATCGCCAATCATCATTAATAAACAATCGCACACCCTGTTGTTTTGCGAGGGCTATAAGATGTCTTTTCTCATCCTCCCTCTCCCCTTGTGGGAGTGGGTCGGGGTGAGGGGTAGAACATTCAGTTACACTCCCCTCGTGCGATGACTCCCTCTCCCCTTGTGGGAGAGGGTCGGGGTGAGGGGTGTTTCTCCGAGTTCCACCCCTCACCCGCCGCCTAACGGCGTCGGCCTCTCCCACAAGGGGAGAGGCAAAAGCGCTGGTATTTTTCAACAACGGCTCTTGCGAGTGAGAGGATTGGCCGTCTTTTACCCGTAACTGTATCGTCCGCACACCAGCACGAATTAGCTTTTCCACCCACGCCCACGAATCGACAATCGGATAAAACCCTAGCGGTTCCTCACCACAATCTAAAAAAGCCGCTTCTTCATTCACCACTGAATGCTCAGTCAAATAAGGTATATCTTTTCCTTCCATCGGCCAACCGCCATGCGCAATTGGGCCAGGACCTGCCCCTATCGGCACAGCCAAACGAATGCCCTGATTGACATAAGCCTTCGCAATCACCAATGCATCGGCCATCGAATAGTCTTGCGCCAAACAAGCGGTAATGGCAGAAGACAAAGTACAGCCAGAACCGTGCCTATGCATAACAGATAAACGCTCGCTACTTAACCAAAATGCTTGTTGCCCATCTGTCCAATAATCCTGGCTATACCTCATCTGAGAAGCCGCGTGACCGCCTTTTATTAATACCGATTGCGGCCCCAGCGCTAATAACCGTTGTGCTGCTTGTTCCATCTCTGCATTAGAATTAATCTTTGTCTGCAACAACCACTCAGCTTCAGGTAAATTTGGTGTTAATAATGTCACTTTGGGTAATATATATTGCAGCAAATAATCACGCACATTACCTGCATATAAAGCATCTCCAACACTCGCAAATAAAACCGGATCATAAACAATCGGCACAGGCAATGCCGCTAAAAAAGGCATCATCGTTTGTAATGTCGTCAATGAACCGAGCATGCCCATCTTAACCGCTTGTGGTGGTAAATCTTCTAGCAGCGCGCTAATCTGCGTACGGATCATATCCGGTGAACTAAACTCAATATGCTTAACTTGTTTGCTATTCTGCGCAGTCAAAGCGACAATAACACTACAGCCGTGTACACCTAACGCGTGAAAGGTATGTAAATCGGCTTGAATACCAGCACCGCCGCCTGAATCTGAACCGGCGATTGTCCATACAACAGGTTTTATCATGATGTAACCTATGAATGAGTTTGATATTATCCAACAATTTTTTAACCGCCAGCCTGCATCCATGCCTGGCGTGATATTAGGTATCGGCGATGATTGTGCCTTAGTACAAGTACCTGCCGATCAAATTTTAGCCTTAACGATCGATACTTTAGTCGCTGGTGTACATTTTTTTGAATCGGCTGCACCAGCAGATATCGGCTATAAAGCGCTCGCTGTTAGTTTAAGCGATTTAGCCGCCATGGGCGCTACGCCAGCTTGGGCGACATTAGCGCTCACCTTGCCACAAAACGATAAATCTTGGCTAGCAGAATTTACTAACGGCTTTTTTACCTTAGCGGATCAATACCATACTGCATTGATTGGTGGCAATATTACCCGTGGCCCGTTAACGATTACTGTACAGGCGCATGGCCTATTGCCAGCCGGCCATGCAGTCACCCGTCAACAGGCCAAGCCCGGTGATTTAATTTATGTCACTAATACCCTCGGTGACGCTGGTTTAGCCTTATATGCCTTACAACATCCCGAACTAAACATATCCGGATTAACCCCTTGTTTACAGCGTTTACACCGCCCTACCCCGCGTATTGCCGAAGGGATTGCCTTACGCTCATTTGCTAGCGCGATGATAGATTTATCTGATGGTTTGGCCGGAGATCTTCAGCATTTAATCGACCAAAGCCAAGTAGGCGCCGTGGTAAACATTGAACAACTGCCTTTATCAGCCAGTTTATTGCAAGCCGTACCCCTAGATATCGCTTATCACTTAGCTTTAACTGCCGGTGATGATTACGAGTTATGTTTTACTGTCCCAGCAGCTTTGCAAACGCTAGTTGAACAAACGCTTTGTTCGCCGCTGGTGAATGCCCGCTGTATCGGTGAGATCAATGATTCTGGTAAACTAGCATGGCAACTCAATGGTAGACCTTATGAAGGAGCGTTAGCCGCCTACCAACATTTTTGAAAAGCGTGTTTAAAGGACTAGAAAATGAACAAGCAAGTTCCCATTTTATTAGGACTTTTATTGGTTTTTTTTGCGATCTGGTTATTGATTACCAGTAACCATGCGGTTCATTCGGTGATGGATCGTTTAAATAATCTAGGTTACGACTTAGCGTTACAAGCACGCATCTTTACCCAGCATATTCCCCCCTCCAATCGAATTGCAGTCATTGATATCGACGACAAAAGTTTGCAAATAGAAGGACAATGGCCCTGGCCGCGAGCTAAAATGGCTGACTTAGTCGATAAATTAGCCGCGGCTGGTGCTGCAGAAATCGTCTTTGATATTTTCTTTTCTGAAAAACAAGCGAATATTGCCGATGCGTTATTAGCAGAGATGAATAAGAAAAAATCGCTGGATCCGGCACTGATTAGTTTATTAAAAAAGAATGCTGCTTTATTTGATGATGATAATCTTTTCGCAAAAAGTCTTGCGGCAAATCAAAGTATTTTAGCATTAGGTTTTTTACCGCGCGCGCAAACAGAAAATGTTTTACCAGCGCCTTTATTTATTTTAACCGCGCAAGAGCAAGCGCAATTGCAATTTATTAAAGCAGCAGGTTACATCAGCAACATCCCGATTATCCAAACGGCTGGCAAAGGCAGTGGCTTTACAAATATTATTCCAGATAATGATGGTATTGTAAGACGTGCACCGATGTTAATTGTATATAAAGATAAAGTATATCCTTCCTTAGCTTTACAAGCGGTGCTTTCCTTGTTAGGGGAACAAATTAGTTTAATTACACCCACTTATGGTGAGACATTAAAATTAGAAGGTATTCAATTAGGTGACAGCATCATTCCGGTCGATGAAAATGGCCAAGTTTTCATTCCATTTATCGGCAAAAGTTATACTTTTCCTTTTTATTCTGCGACTGACTTGCTGCATCAACGCTTAGCTGCTAATGCGTTACTGGGTAAAATTGTCGTGGTAGGTACATCAGCAACTGGCTTAGCTGATTTACGTGCTACACCGATACAAAGTTTATTTCCCGGTGTAGAAATTCAAGCTACGTTAATCAATGGATTATTAGAAAATAATTTCTTTTATAAACCCGCCTGGACTTTCGGTGCAAATGTTACCATCACCTTATTACTCGGTTTATTAGCTGTCTGCTTGTTTCCTTATTTAGGCCCTCGTGCTTTAAGCGCTGTAATTATTATATTTCCATTGAGTCTGTTTGCGATCAACCACTTATTGTGGATTTACGTGGATATTATTTTATCTTGGCTGGTATTAGCCATTTTGGTTTTTGCCATAGGTATATTAAATATTATTTACGGTTATTTATTTGAAACCCGTCGTCGTGAAAAATTGAGAGAAATGTTCGGTCAATACTTACCAAAAAAACATATTGATGAAATGTTACGGACAAAAAATTATGCGTTACGCGGTGAAGATCGTGAAATGTCGGTATTGTTTGCCGATATTCGCAATTTTACTACGATTTCAGAAGGGATGTCGGCGACTGAATTAGTCGAAATGTTAAATACTTTATTTACTCCAATGACCGAAGCTATTTTCAAACACCATGGCACCATTGATAAATACGTTGGCGATCTAATCATGGCATTTTGGGGCGCGCCACTCAAAGATAAACGTCATGCCAGACACGCGATTGAATCTGCTTTGGCGATGCAAGAAAAAGCAAAAGCGTTGCGCGTCAGCATGGTTGATCGAAAATGGCCAGAAATTCACATTGGTATAGGTATCAATAGCGGCATGATGAGCGTAGGTGATATGGGTTCACGTTTTCGTCGTAATTATACCGTGATTGGTGATGCGGTAAATTTAGCTTCACGCATAGAAGGCTTATCTAAATTTTATGGTGCCGGTATCATTGTTACAGAATACACACAACGACATCAACCACTGTTTGTTTTTCGTAAATTAGATCGTGTTCATGTCAAAGGGAAAAAAGCCAGTATTGAAATTTATGAAGTCATCGGTAAAAAAGTCAATTTATCACTAAACTTCGAGAAAGAATTAGAAAAATATCAGACCGCACTTAACTACTATTTTGCACGTGATTGGGATAATGCCATCTCCTTATTAACAGCGTTGCAAGAGGCGCATCCAGAAACACAACTTTATCATATTTATATTGAACGTATTCGTGGATTTAAACAGCATCCGCCCGCAACGGAGTGGGATGGGGCGTATACACATGATAAGATTTAACAGGCGTGTTTATTTAACTATCACCGGCAGCTCGCTTCGCCTGACATATACCCAAATAAACCCGCCCGTTTTAACCCGGCACTAAACAAAAGCTATTCGAGCCACCACCGCCATTAGTTGCGCCGGGATATAGAAATGGTGACAGTTGATATGGCGTAATTTCAATTTTTTCACTGAAAATAGCGGGGAGCTCAGCCAATGGAACCGGCGGTTGTTCTGCGGAAGGTACCATCGCATAACGCGTTTTTTCATTTAAACAAAGTTCACCTTTCTTATTACGCACACAAGGCCGGCCATTATTATAACCGATGTATAATCCCCCTTTCGGGTCAACATACACCATATAATCGGTACCGCGCACACCAATGGTTGCAACTGGCGTATTAATTTTATAACCGTCTGGATTTTTTCCAGCAATAATGCCGGTGATGGTACGAAAACCACCGGTAATTAAATCCATAACATATTGCCCGACAGAAGATTTTTTCGCATTAGGATTAAAACGATATTCAGCAATATAAAAAGTTGTATTCGGTAAAAAAGTCATTAGCGTGTTATCACTAAAAGCGATTTCTGCGTGGGTATCTTTATCTGTTACTAAAGTGTCATGCAAATAAATCACCGACATTTTTTGCAATACTCTTTCTTCTTTATTGGGCATCACCGCTTTTAAAAACCCCCCTTCTATCCAAATGGCCCGTGCAACTGGCGTAGGTAATGGCGGATCTGCTGCGAAAACCGGTTGAGTAAATAACGTGTACAAGGCGATAAGTAAAAGAATAGCAATTTTTTGATAATGCTTCATAAAAAAATCCATTTTATCAAGAGAGTATTAAAAGCTTAACAAATAAATCTAGCTACGCATAGTCCCCTTAAATATCCGGGTATGTTAAAATATCCTATAAACTCCAACAAAATCTGCGCTCAAAACACTCTCCACCGCACAAGGAGAACATATAATGGACAAGCGTATCCCCCTTAACGGCTTACCACTCAAGGAATACCATTTACAAACCAGGAAAGCCATTAAACCCGTCCACGTTGATCATGTCGGTACTGCTTATACCGTAGATAAAGATAATTTTGCAGCTTTAGCTGATGTCACTGTTTATTCATTAGAATTATGGGAAGCGTGCATGCGTTTACCGCATTGGCATCCCAATGCTGCCGAATTAGGCTATGTGATCTCCGGCAGCATTGAAATTATCATTTGGCGCTCTCCTGGCGAAACTGCTGTTTTTACACTCGGGCCAGGTATGTGTTGGTTTATTCCTAAAGCTGCATTACATTCTTTAAATAATGTTGGTTCAGGACAAGCACAATTATTAGTTGGATTTAGTGTTGAACGTCCACAAGACATCGATTTACCCGTTGCGTTTAATGGTATTCCAATACCCATACGTGATACTTATACGGCTGCTCACGCTGCATTACGACAATGGCAAGGTAACACAGAAAATCCATTAATTGGCCGTTGTCCTGTCCTGCCCGCATTACAAGAAATCACCACCGGTAGTCCCTATGGATTTGATTTAGCAAAAGTGACACCTTTATTTAAAGATGAAAATTTAGGTTCAGTAACTTGGGGTATTCAATGTAATTGGCGCATTCTCGAAGAAATTTCTATGTTACGTGCACACTTAAAACCTGGCGTTGCGCGTGATCCGATTTGGTATCCTGATGCTGGTACTTTATATGTGGTTTCACGCGGCAATGGAGAATTTACTATTATTATTGCAACAGGAGAAACACCAACGCCATTTAAAGTTATATTAGGTGATTACGTCTATGTCCCTACTGGTGTGTTGCATACTTTTTGTAATACGTCAGCTAGTGAAGATTTTGAAGTAATCGCCTTTTTTACACAAGCAAATCCACAACCCGAAGTGTCTTTAGCCGTTGCAACTGGATTTTTTCCAAATACCGTACGAAAGGCCGCGATGACACAATATGGTGCTGAAAATAAGGTTGGCGATCCATTAAAAGAATTACGTTTAAATAAAGTGAGTCCTTATTTATTGCGTATTAAGCGAGAATAGTCATCATGAATAAATAAAAAAAAGGGCAGTTTTGGGGCTGCCCTTATAAATGGAGTGATACTTCCATGTTAATCGTTGCATTCCATGCAAACACACAAAACGAGGAGTGGTTGCAGAGTCCTTTCAATTACCATTAGTCAATCCGTGACTACGATAGTTAGTCTATCAAACTGTCTTGCATATACTAGTTCATCAAAATAACCATCAAAATAAAATAGACATCGTTTTTTATGAAATTTAAAATTAATTACTATTAATCAAAGATATAAAAAAATAGATCTTAAAAAACCTGCTTTTTATCACCAGTCTTACTGTCTTTTTGTGTAGCTAATAACTTACAAAACCGATAGTAAATCATGCTAAAAACCTAGTCATGATTAAATCTGATTTTGATGAACCCTTAGATGATTTTGAGAATTGTCAAAAATAATCCAATTTAATCACTAATCTGCGTAAATTATTAAATAAACCTTAAATAAAGAACAATTAATATACAGCATATGGCTTACACAGCTTGCCTTCCCTGACTGATACCGACAACCCCACCAACATGGTTAACTAAGTACTATTACTAGAACTTATATTGATTAATGATTCTTCATACTATTTTAATCATCACAGAGAGGAAGCCATCATGTTATTAGAGCACATTCCAGCACCCGTTCGATTGCGCATTATTAACTGTTTAATGATGAATGATTATATCACGGCGAAAGCGCTTTATGACACTTGGAATCACCGTGATGCAAGTTATCAACCAGCAGAACATGAACAAATAAAAGATCAAGAAGTAGTTTAATTTAATAACGCATTTATAACTAACGTGGTTATTTTTATCCTAAGGAGGCGCAGACCATGAGTACAAAATATCTTGGTATTATTCGCTACGCGATTGGAAAATTAAGCAGACAAGACATCATACATACTTTTCATACGAATAATGAAGAATTAGCAATAGCACGATTATCTTTATTATTAGAAAAAGATTATCCTTATGGGCGCGGCCAATTAGTAGATTTAGTCACGCGTAAGGTTATTTATGAATGTCGTCGCAATGCAACCTGTTAAAAATATTTTTTGGTAATTCTTATGTTAAATTAAATTTTAAAAAATAAACTGATTGCTGTTAAAATCAAGATCATCGCAAAAATACGTTTTAAACTTTTCGCGGGCAACCATACTGCTAAACGTGTTCCAATTGGTGCAAAGATAACGCTGGTGATTGCGACGGTAATCGCTGCTGGCCAATAAATATAACCGGTTGTCCCGCTGGGCACTTGATGTAAAATAGCCAAATCCCAGCCGGTAAAAATCTGCGTAAGCGTACCAACAATTGCCAATGGTAATCCACATAAAGCAGAAGTACCAGTCGCTTTATGCATTTCAATATGATAGTAAACAAAAAACGGCACCATCATCGAACCACCGCCAATGCCAAAAAACCCAGACAAAATGCCAATCGTACTTGCGGCAATGATTATTTTTAAGTAATGCACTGTAACCGTCTCACTGATGATTTCTTTACTGACTGGACGATAGGCTTTTTCAAAAAATAAATGTAACGCGATTAATAATAGAAAAATTGCAAAAGCTAGCTGTAAATGAGTGCTCGATAAATATCGTGCAATCAGAGAACCCATTATTGTCCCGAATAAAAGCCCAGGAACAAACTTATAAAATAACGGCCAAACAATTAAATCTCGTCGATAATAGGCGTAACTTGAAGAAAGTGCAGTAAAAATCATAATCGCCAACGACGTACCAACCGCAGTATGCATGAGTAGTGCTGGCGGAAAACCTTGCGCTAACAATAAAAGACTTAATATCGGAACAACAATAATACCACCACCGATACCGAGTAAACCGGCACAAAGCCCCGCGAAGGCACCTAAGATGAGATAGGAAAGGTAGATTGCCATTTATTTTCTCCGTGAAGTTTTGGTTCCATAAGATCGTTGTTGAATAAATACGCTAGAGCTTTTGCCTCTCCCACAAGGGGAGAGGCAAAAACGCAAGTATTTACACTTATTCAACATCTCCCTCACTCAGGCTACCCATGGTAATATCCATTAACTCCTCTAACGTCGCCATCTCTATATTCAACGGCGGCAGCCAATAAATTGTATTCCCCAACGGCCGTAACAACGCCCCTAACGCTGCTGCTCGCCGATACACCTCAAACCCTGGCCTAGCAGCGGTGGTGTCCACCAAATCAGCGGCCACTATCGCACCAATACCACGTACACGCGTCAATTTTCCGGTCTGCTCTGCAATATCAGTCATCATAGCAAACATCACCTCTTCTAGCCTACTTGCTTGTTCATGCCATTTTTCTTCGGCCATGATATGCAATACTTCCAAAGCAACGCTGGCAGCTAATGCATTCCCAGAATGCGTATGTGAATGTAAAAAAGAAGTATGCGGTTGATAATCGGCATAAAAATATTGATATATAGTATCGGTAGTTAAAACAGCACTCAATGGCAGCCAACCGCCGGTTAATCCTTTTGACAAACAAAGGAAATCTGGTTCAATTCCAGCATGTTGGCAAGCTAACATTTTTCCAGTACGGCCGATGCCGGTCATAATTTCATCGGCAATTAAATGAATGCCATTTTGTTGCGTCCAACTGCGTAAGCGCTTCAAAAAATCTTGACTATAAATTTGCATGCCACCAACACCTTGCACAATCGGTTCTAAAATAATTGCAGTAGTAGTTTCCGCATAAGGCATTAATTTTTTTTCTATGCGCTGCCAATGTTCAGTGCAATCAAACCATAATGGATCATACTTATTTAGCACATACGGTAAATCATCAATAAAATAGGCATCAAATAATAATGATTGATAAGGAGTGCGGTATAATCCAAGATCGCTGACACTCAGCGCGCCCAGTGTTTCACCATGATAGCCATTTTTTAAAGCAATAAATTTAGTTTTTTTTGATTCTCTAGTGATTTGTCTTGCATGTAAACTCATTTTTAAAGCAACTTCAACGGCACAAGAACCATCGCCCGCATAAAATACTTTGTTCAATGTTGGCATCAGTTGTGTTAATTTTTCTGATAATTGTACAATCGTTTCATGCGTTGTATTCGCGAAAATCACATGTTCAAATTGTTCTAGTTGGCGTAATAAGGCATTTTTTAAGCGGGGATGTTGATGTCCTAACGTTTTACACCACCAACTTGAAATCGCATCAATCACTTTACCGCCTTCTGCTAATTCGAGATAACTGCCTTGCGCACCGGTAATGATTAATGGTGGAAATAACAGGTAATCTTTCATTTGCGAACAAGGATGCCAAATATGTTGTAAATCTTTGGTGATGAGGGAGGTTATATGAGCGTTCATATTGTTTTCTTAGTAGAATCTTGTTGTCGTCATGTAGGTTAAAATTCCGTCTGGCAGGCTGCATGATAATTAAAATCAGTTAACCTTTATATTATATCTGGTTGACTGATTGCGAAGAATACGCTAAATTGCTGCCTCATGTAAATACACAAACAGGTTACATTATGAAAAAAAAGCACTGGACGTTTAAAACTGTCGAAAAATTATTTAATTTACCTTTTTTAAATTTGCTCCTAAAAGCACAACGTGTGCATCGTAAGTATTTTCGAACGGGTGAAATAGAATTAGGTTCATTACTCAATATTAAAACCGGTGCTTGTCCAGAAGATTGTGCGTATTGTACGCAAAGCGGGCATTATCAAACTGGATTACAACAAGAAAAATTATTTGATTTAGAAAAAATTGTGCAGCAAGCAAAAATCGCCAAAGAACATGGTGCGATGCGTTTTTGTATGGGTGCTGCTTGGCGTAGCCCCCCAGCAAAAGATTTTCCAAAGGTTATTGAAATAATCAAAGCCGTTAATGCTTTAGGCTTAGAAACGTGTATGACCTTGGGCATGTTAACGGAACAACAAGCGAGTGAATTAAAAGAAGCTAATTTAGATTTTTACAACCATAATTTAGATACTTCACCCAATCATTATCCAAAAATTATTTCAACACGTACTTATCAAGATCGACTGGACACACTAAACAAAGTCCGCACCGCTGGTATTAAAGTATGCTCTGGGGGCATCATTGGCCTAGGTGAAACGCGTGAAGATAGAATTGAACTTTTACGACAATTAGCCCATTTACCCAAACCACCTGAAAGTGTACCCATCAATAAATTAATTCCGATGGCTGGTACACCATTAGCTAATATGCATGCGTTAGACAATATTGAATTTATTAGAACCATTGCTGTTGCGCGCATCTTAATGCCACAGTCGATTGTACGCTTATCTGCTGGGCGCAGTGAAATGTCAGAAGAAATGCAAGCTTTATGTATCATGGCTGGTGCTAATTCATTGTGGCTAGGCGAAAAATTATTGACCGCAGAAAATCCAGATCAAGTCGGTGATTACGCATTATTTAATAAATTAGGCATCAGTATAGCTAAACAATTATCATGTTAACTATCCAACTAAAAAAACAATTAGCGCATTATGACCATTCGATTTTATTAAGAAATCGACAAGTGGTTTCACGTGAAGGTAAAAATAAAATTCGTATTAAAAATCAGCAATTATTGAATTTCAGTAGTAATGACTATTTAGGCATGACTCATCATCCTGCAGTGAAAAAAGCTTTTATCCAAGCCATCAAGCAATATGGTGTCGGCAGTGGTTCAGCCGCATTGGTTAGTGGTTGGCAATTGCCGCACGAAGAATTAGAAAAACAATTTGCGGCATTCTTAGGCCGTGAACGCGCATTACTCTTTAATTCTGGTTATTTAGCGAATCTAGGTGTCATTACTGTCTTAGCACAAAGAAAAACGGCGATTGTTGCGGATAGGCTTTGTCACGCTTCCTTGTTAGATGGTATTCAATTAACCCGTGCCAAACATTATCGTTACCGTCATTGTGATATTATGCATGCGGCAGATTTATTGAAAAAAAATGCTCAGTCATCCATCTTATTAGTCACCGAAAGTGTATTTAGTATGGAAGGCGATATTGCACCAATAAAAGACTTAGCTTTACTCGCTAAACAATCTGATGCCGCTTTTATTGTGGATGATGCACATGGTATTGGCGTATTAGGACAACAGGGTCGCGGTATTTCTGAATCAGCCGAGCTAGATGCGGAAGCGATTACATGTTTAATTACGCCATTAGGTAAAGCATTTGGCGGCATGGGTGCCATCGTATCCGCTAGTCATACTGTGATTGAAGCGATTATGCAATTTGCGCGCAGTTACCGTTATACTACTGCGATTTCACCTGCTATTGCTGCTGCGATGCTAAAAACATTGATCTTAATTCAACAAGAAACTTGGCGGCGCGAAAAACTACGGACATTAATTCAATTTTTTATTGAAGAGGCTATAGAGAGAGGATTATCCTTGTTATCAACTGCTTTAACACCAATCAAATCGATTATAGTGGGTGATAATCAGCAACTAGAAGCCATCGAACAACAATTATTGACGCGTGGATTATTGGTAGCTTGTATACGACCCCCTACCGTAGCAAATGGCACTGCGCGCATTCGTATTTCATTGAATTGCTTGCACAGTAAAAAAGATATTTTATTTTTATTAGATAATATTTCATTATGTTTAAACACAAAATAACGCAACAGTTTAATAAAGCTGTTAATACCTATGATGCTGCTTGCGATTTGCAGCTGCGCGTGGGCACGAATTTGATTGAACGTTTACGATTACATTATCCTAGTAGCAATTTGATGCTTGATTTAGGCTGTGGTAGTGGTTTAATCACAGAAAAATTAACAGAAGAAATTGCTTTCAACCATTTGTATGCTGTTGATATGGCCGATCAATTATTATCTCTGGCTAAAAAAAGATTGGCCCATCGAGCAGTGCATTTTGCCTGCCGCGATTTTAATACATTTTCCGATAAAAATAATTGTTTTGATTTGGTCTTCTCTAATATGGCTTTACATTGGAGTCCTGCACTCAATAACGCCTTAGCTAATATTTATAGGCAGATGGATCTAAATGGTTGGTTAGCCTTTTCTATACCCTTATCCGGTACATTTAGTGAATTAACAGAAGATAGCCGCAATCATTTTTATACAGAGCAAGTTATGTTAAGCATCTTGACACAACTTGGGTTTATTTGCGTAGAAAATTGGATTAGCGTAGAAAAACAGCAATTTCCTTCTTGGTTAACCGCATTAAAATCAATAAAGCAAGTGGGTGCGAGTCATGTGCAACAACGAAAGTGGCACTCATTATCGGGTAATGATTTTATTAAGCGATTAGTTAGCGGTCCGCAAATAGAACCGGCTAGATTAACTTATCGTATTGGTTATTTTATTGTGAGGAAAAATGGTCAATTTTGAAAATCCGGCAGATGTATTAGAACCTTGCATCCGCTAGCGGTGGGCGTGGGGTTTAACCGCAGACGGAACGGACCCCGCACGCGTTGCGGGGTCGCAGGAGCAGTTCCGTCTGGCAGGCTACCTGCATCTTCTTCTCTGCGTATGCGATGTTCTTGCTTTTCTAACCCTTCAGCATACTAAATTCGTGCGGATATCTGAGTATTTAAGCTAAGGCGTAAATACTTACGGGAAAACTAATATGTCATTTAAACTCTTTATCACTGGCACCGATACTAATATAGGAAAAACCTATATCAGTATACAATTACTCAAAGCATTTACCGCGCTCGGTTACACCACCCTCGGTATCAAACCAATTGCCTCTGGATGTATACTCAAAAATAATCAACTTTACAACGACGATGCACTCGCCTTACAACAAGCCTCTTCATTACAATTACCTTATGAAAAAATCAATCCTTTTGCTTTTTTACCACCAATCGCGCCGCATATTGCCGCTGCTAAAATTAATTTGTCACTCAACGTGAAAACGATTACACAAAAACTAACTGAGACACTACAACATCCCGTTGATTTCCAACTGATTGAAGGAGTAGGCGGTTGGCAAGTACCTTTAAACGCACAGGAAACCATGGTCGACCTAGTTAAACATTATCATTGGCCAGTTTTATTGGTAGTTGGATTACGACTTGGCTGTTTAAATCATGCGTTATTAACTGTACAAGCCATTCAACAAACTAATCTACCCTTCATTGGTTGGATTGCTAATGTTGTTGATCCCAATACCGCAGAAATAAACCCGCTTATTCAAACATTAGAAACTTGGATTGATGCGCCCTATTTAGGCAAAGTGGATCATAACCATTTTTTATCGGCAGTAAATGAGATCGTTAGCCAATTATCGCGATAATCGTGCTCTAAACTATCGGCAATTTCTTGACGAATTTGGTCTAACTTTTCAATGCGCTGAATCGCAAAATCAGCGGACACTTCAATATTAATTTCTATAAATTGCACCCGACCCGCTCTGGCAACATAGGTTTTATAGCTATTAAATGCATATTTTGTCGTTAAATAACTCATAATAGTCTGCACTCTTTCGTCTAATCCGGGTGGTGCAATGACAAAAATATCACGAAAAGCACGTAATACCGTACGTAATGGCAGAG
>DATAXC010000190.1:0-3082 GCA_036266895.1 Gammaproteobacteria bacterium | reverse complement strand
TTGTGGGCGAGGCAAAATACGCTTCATTTTTCCTATTTATTCAACAGCGCTCCCACAAGGGGAGAGGCAAAAACGCTAACGCTAGCGTATTTATTTATTCAACAATGCCCCCTTGTGGGCGAGGCAAAATACGCTTCATTTTTCCTATTTATTCAACAGCGCTCCCACAAGGGGAGAGGCAAAAACGCTAGCGTATTTATTTATTCAACAACGCCCCCTTGTGGGAGAGGCGATTCTCATCACTTTTTTCGTATATGCTGCTACCTCTGAAGGAAGTTACATTAAAATTTATTTCTGATTCGTCACTAAAATAATATTATTCGCCTGCCCGATGGTAAAAAAATATTTTGCTTGCCGCTTAAATTGCGGTAAATCATTTACTTTCATCAAAACAAATACTCGCCTGTTACTTTCCCAACGCTGCCAAAAAACCGCTTCACTAATCAGCCACGTATCAGGTTGTTGGAAAACTTTACTATGTGATAATTCTCGTATCCAATTATCTCGGCGCGTTACTTGCGATGCATGCCAATCAGCAACTAAAGTAATTTGTCTCTGCAAATAAAATGGCGCATCTTGATAAAAAGAAAAATAGTTAATCACCTCATCTTGTGGTTGCAGAATCGATTGCAACTGTTGCGCCAATGCTTTCGTTGATTTGGTATTTAAATAACTAGCACCAAAGGTGAGTACCCATAAAGCCGCCGCACTGGTCGTTGCAGATAAAATAAATAAAGGCATAATCGTTTTTTTTCGCCAAATAAATAACGCGCCCATACCGCCCAAGAAAAATATAGCAGCCATTCCCCACAGATAGGGTATAAAGCCAGGTAAAAAATCCACCCATTGATAATATGCCGCGGCAATTAACAACGCGGCAAATGCTATTGCTAACAACATAAAAATGACCGATGCGCGCGTGATGCGCCCTACCCAGGGTGAAACCGATAACGATATCGCGGTTTTTTGAATCGCTGGCTGTGTAGAAAGGAGCGCAAGATAACGTCCGACGAGTAATGCTAAGGCGGGTAAAACAGGTAAAATGTAACCTATCAATTTAGAACGCGGCAATGAAAAGAAAATAAAAATCAACACTGCCCATAGCAATAAAAAACAAGTAATCGCATGTTGCTGTTTGTCTTGCCAAACCGAGCGAATCGCTTGATTGAACGCCTGGCATAAAAAAACCGTCCATGGAAAAAAGCCGATCAATATCACTGGCAGATAAAACCAAACTACGGTTTTATTATTAAAATCATTGGCTGAAAGAAAACGTTCAAATTGTTGGCCGACAAAAAAGTAATGTAAAAATTCCGGGTTGGCTTGTTGCGCCAATAAATACCAAGGCAAAACAATGACAATAAATAGTAATAATCCGCTCAATACACGTAATTTTGTTAAAAAGTGAAGCCGCCCCATCAATAATAACCAACAACCAGCTACCATCGCTGGGAACACCAAGCCAATTAATCCTTTAGTTAAAAAAGCCAATGCCGCAAAACCATAAGCTGCGAAAAGAAATCGTTGATTAGCAGTTGGTTTATTTAATAATAACGGCTGGACAGCGGTAATAAAGCATAACATCGCCGCACTAATCCAAACGGCTACCTCTAAATCGAGATTGGCATAATGCGCGCCGCCAAAATAAAGCGGCGACGTGGCTAACACAATAGCCGCAAATAAACCGGTGCGTCTATCATATAATTTTCTACCGCATACATAGGTAAATAACACACCAAAAATACCTAGCATGGCGGGGGAAAAGCGTGCCGCCCATTCATTCGCGCCAAATAATTGTAATGCGATGGCTTGCAGCCAATAATAAAGAATCGGTTTATCTAAAAAAACCACACCATTGACCCGCGGTGTAATGTAATCTCCAGTGACCAACATTTCTCGGGCGACTTCCGTATAACGGCCTTCATCCGGAGTAAATAAAGGATACGCACCCAAACCCAACAGATAAAAAAACAGCAATAAAATAGTCAGCAAAGCCAGATCAATCAGCCAATTCCGTTCTGTCTTTATGATAAACACTTGTTGTTTCCTATTAATTGTCTTAAGCTTTTATTAGAAATATGTTGTGAGGAGTCACATGATTAAAAATATCGTACTCTGCGCAGATGATTATGGCCAAGACAAAGCTATATCTCAAGGCATTCTTACCTTGATTCACTATGGCCGTATTTCAGCAGTCAGCTGCCTAACGAATAGCAGCAATTGGCCAGAACATGCCCAATGGTTGTTTTCTTTTAAAGGCATTGTCGATACCGGTTTACATTTTAATCTGACTCAGGGTACTGCCCTCTCCTCCGCCTGGAAAAAAACCTATGGCGAGGCATTCCCGCCTTTACCCACCATTTTAAGAAAAGCTTTTTTGCGTAATCTATCGCAAAAAGTCATTGAAGAAGAGTGCCAAACGCAGCTCGATTATTTCGTTCAATCTATGGGCAAATTGCCAGATTTTATCGATGGCCACCAACATATCCATCAATTTCCTGTCATTCGACAGGCGATTATTCATGTTTATGAACGGGCGTTACGTACTAATAAAACTTATGTGCGCTTGGTCCGCGACCCGATTCACTTTTCCGATTGGATCAGCAATATCAAAAAAGTCATCATCCATGCCACTGGTAGTAAAGCATTTGAAAAATTGTTACTTAAGCATGAAATCCCGCATAATCCCTCATTTTCAGGCATTTATCCGTTTGCGCAAGCGGCACGCTATAGTCATGTTTTTTTACAATTTCTCAATAAAATCCAAGACGGCGGCATCATTATGTGTCACCCGGGTTTAGCCAGTGATGCGGCCAATGACCCGATTGCCCAAGTCCGCCATCATGAGTTTCAATATCTGCTCAGCAATCAATTTCTTGAAGATTGTCGTAAAAAAAGCGTAGCCATTCGAAGATTATCTGCTATAATTTAGCATCATCAGTTTTTCCTGCCCCAAGGTTAACCCCGCGGTTAAGGTATTCCAGATGTAGGTTTTTCTTTTAAATTAGTAAAGGTAAAGAGTTATGTCATCAGCACGTGAAAATGGAACCGTTAAATGGTTCAACAACAGCAAAGGTTATGG
>DATAXC010000183.1:0-7721 GCA_036266895.1 Gammaproteobacteria bacterium | reverse complement strand
AGGTGACACTTGATCAGGCGTGACAACCAATGGTCGGCTAGCGGCAATATGCATAGCAACATCACGCGTGAAATCTGGTTGGTCTGCATCTACTTCGACAATCACGCCGATACGATTACTATGGACATAAGTGCCGACTGCTGGCGCATTATGACTCAAAGTAATGCGGCGAATTTGTACATTTTCACCTACTTTAGTGATTAACGCTTGCCGTGCTTCTTCCACGGTGCCGGTATGACCAGCGAGTGGCAATACACTTAAATCAGCGACTTCGTGCACTTTATTTGCCAATGCAACTTCTGCAACTGCTTTCGCAAACGTAGTAAAATTAATATCACGCGCAACAAAATCGGTTTCGCTATTGATTTCTACCATCGCTGCTTGTTTGCCATCATTCGCAATCACAACAATGCCTTCGGCAGCGGTACGACCTGCTTTTTTACCGGCTTTGGTAATACCCCATTTGCGTAATTCTTCCGTTGCACGCTCGATGTTGCCATCACATGCTTCTAACGCCTTTTTACATTCCATCATGCCAGCGCCAGTTTGCTCACGCAATTCTTTAACCAGTGCAGCAGAAATAGGTGTTGCCATAGTCATATCCCTCGTTTCGTTGTTACTTGCTTACTTCATTATCATTAAGATCGGTTGACGCATCATCAATGGCAGGGGGAACCGGAACCTCTGCATCTTCCAGTATGGTTTCTTCTATTTCCATCATTTCATCCCTACTTTCTACCACGCTAGCACGTGCTTCGAGAATAGTATCCGCAATACAAGAAGCATAAAAACGGATTGCGCGGGTAGAGTCATCATTACCTGGAATAATATAGCTGATATTATCTGGATCGTTATTCGAATCGACAATACCCACCACTGGGATACCCAAGCGATTCGCTTCGCAAACAGCAATTTTTTCATGGCCGACATCAATCACGACTAAGACATCCGGGATACCGCCCATATTTTTAATTCCACCCAAACTGATGGCTAATTTACCTTTTTCACGTTCTAAGCCCAAAATTTCTTTTTTGGTTAACTTGCCAAATTTACCTGATTCAAACATCGCTTCTAATTCTTTTAGCCGTTTAATCGATTGACGAATCGTCTTATAATTGGTCAACATACCACCTAACCAGCGACGATCAACATAAGGCATTTTGCAACGTTCGGCTTCTTCGCGGATAATTTCTTGTGCGGCATATTTGGTGCCGACAAAAAGAATTTTACCTTTTTTTGCGGCAACACTGCCGAGAAAATTCAAGGCATCTTGGAACATCGGTAAAGTTTTACCAAGATCAATAATGTGGATTTTATTACGAGAACCGTAAATATAAGACCCCATTTTTGGGTTCCAATAACGGGTTTGGTGACCAAAATGAACGCCGGCTTTTAACATATCTTGCATGGTTGCTTGCATCTTTACTTTCCTCTTCAGGGTTAAGCCTCCGTTTATCCTAGCCGTCAACTTTACCGCTTAAAGCGATCAAGCACCCTGACGAATAGTTGTAATAAACGTGTGGACTGGTTAATTTAACTATCAAGTTTGTATTGCATTTTATGCGACTGTCCTTATACCATACATTCTCACGTTCAACAACTACCCAATACAACATGTCAGACATTATTATTAAGACTCAAGAAGATATCAACCTTATGCGGATAGCGGGCCAATTAGCCGCGGATGTGTTAGACATGATCGCGTCCTATGTCGTAGAAGGGGTCACTACCGATGAGTTGAATCAACGCTGCCATGATTATATTGTGAACGTCCAGCAAGCGATCCCCGCCCCGCTTAACTACCATGGCTTCCCGAAGTCAATTTGTACATCTGTTAATCACCAAGTTTGTCATGGGATTCCTGGGCCGAAAAAATTAAAAAATGGCGATATTGTTAATATTGATATCACGGTACTCAAAGATGGCTACCACGGCGATACCAGTAAAATGTTCGCGATAGGCAAGCCCTCTGTCTTAGCCGAGCGGCTGATTAAAATCACCCAAGAATGTTTATATTTAGGCATTGAACAGGTTAAACCGGGTGCACATTTTGGTGATATTGGCGCAGCTATTCAAAAACATGCAGAAAGTCAGCGCTTTACCATTGTCAGAGAATATTGTGGCCATGGGATTGGCAAAGGCTTTCATGAACCGCCAAATGTGTTACATTACGGGGCGGCTGGTGTTGGAGAAGTATTAGTACCGGGCATGATTTTTACTATAGAACCGATGGTCAACGCTGGCAAACGAGACGTTAAATTATTACCGGATCGTTGGACCGTTGTTACAAAAGATCACAGTTTATCCGCGCAGTGGGAACATACGATTCTAGTGACTGATAACGGGCACGAAATATTAACCAAACGAAAAGAAGAAAGTATTTAATGTATTAAATATGTTCTGACAGGACATATAGTTTGATGATAGTCTTGCAAAGATTGTCATCCCGCAAAATGTCCGCCAGAAAAAGTTGAACGAAGTTGTTGTTCGATCGCGGACATTTGTGCGGGATCCGGTTTATACCTAGCAATTGCGATGTCACATACCGGGTCCCGCACAAATACCCGTGATAGTACATGACTTCGTTCAAGTTTCTTGAACGGGTATTTTGCGGGATGACATCTAATTGGTTAGTTGTCCTCGAATAGTTGTCCTCGAAATGACTGACATGCACAGGGGTGACACAAGGCAGCATGAGTTTTATTTCATTTGTCCTGTCAGAGCAAATACAAACTTTCATACTTGAATTGATGCTATGGCGTCAACACTTATCAATAGGAGATTATACACATGTTTCAACTACCAGCCTTACCTTACGCAATGGAAGCATTACAGCCGCATATTTCCAAAGAAACTTTAGAATATCACTATGGCAAACATCATAAAGCCTATGTGGATAATTTGAATAAATTAGTACAAAACACTGGATTTGCTAATGCCACTTTAGAAGAAATCATTATGAAAGCGAGCGGCCCAATATTTAACAATGCCGCGCAAGATTGGAACCATACTTTTTATTGGCACTGTTTAACACCAAAGAGTGCAGCTGAGCCAAGCGGCAAATTAGCTGATGCGATTAAAAAAACTTTTAATAGCGTAGATGAATTTAAAAAATTATTTAGCCAAGCAGCCATTAGTGTATTTGGTTCAGGTTGGGCTTGGTTAGTCAAAAATAGTCAGGGTGAATTGGAAATTATCACCACCAGTAATGGTGGTTTGCCGATGAAAGAAGGTAAAAAAGCATTGTTAACTTGTGATGTGTGGGAACATGCTTATTATATTGATTATCGTAATTTGCGGCCAAGTTATGTAGAAAATTTTTGGAAGTTGGTAAATTGGGATTTTGTTGCGGATAATTTTAAGTAGAGATACCCTCTCCCCTACCCCTCTCCCGCAAACGGGAGAGGGAAGCTAATCTAACTTCTGGAAATATTAAAGAGATAAGAATTATAAATAACTGTAAACACTAGAAAAGAGAAACAAAAAGCCGGCGCACTCTCTCCCCCGTTTACGGAGGAGAGAGTAAAATAAACTTATTCAAAGGTAACCAACCATGTCACGATTATCTACCATAGAATTATTCAAAGAAGACATGAAGTTTTCCGCGGGTCATTTCACCATTTTCTCTAGCGATGACCGTGAAAATTTGCACGGTCATAATTATAATGTCTATATTGCTATTACCACGATTATTGAAGATGAAGGATTTTCCTTCGATTATCGTTATTACAAAGAAAAATTACGCGTGCTTTGTGACAGTCTCAATCAAACTGTGATCATTCCAGGTAAATGCAAACATCTTCGTATTGAAGAAAAAGAAGATTATTTTTATATTTATTTTCACACTGAAAAAATCATTTTCGCTAAGCGCGACATTACCATATTGCCTATTACCAATACCACTGTAGAAGAATTGTCAAACTGGATCTTAATGCAATTATTGCAAGATCAAAACGAATTAATTGTCAATAAAATCCAGAAAATCAAAATCAAAGTATTTTCTGGGCCGGGACAATCGGCTTCTGCAACTTGGCGAAAAAGCGATGCGCAATAGCAATTACCTGATTATCACTGGCGGTAGTCGCGGCATTGGTGAAAAAACCATCGCATTATTTTTACAGCAAGCTTGGCAAGCAATTAATATAGCGCGCAGCGCTTGTACGCTGCCACAAGTCAGCAATTTTAATATTGATTTAAGTGATCCACAGGCACTCAAACCACAACGGGAAGCTTTGATTGCTAAGCTGCAACAAGCGAATAAAATCTGCGTGGTACATAATGCCTCTGCTTATCAAAAAGACGATATTTTGTCTTTGACGGAAGAAAATTTACGAAGCGTATTGGAAATTGGTTTAGTGGCACCAGTAGTATTAAATCAATTGATTATCCCTTATATGCAGGCTGGTTCTTCGATTATTTATATTGGTTCAACGCTTTCCGAACAAGCGGTGGCTCATCGTGCTTCTTACGTGATTGCCAAACATGGATTGATTGGTTTAATGCGGGCGACTTGTCAAGATTTAGCGGGAAAAAGCATTAGCACTTGTTGTATTTGTCCGGGATTTGTCAATACCAAAATGTTAACCGATACAGTGCCGCATGCGGTATTGGATGAAGTGGTTCAACAAAAAGTAACGGCACAACGTTTAATTGAGCCAGAAGAAATTGCTGAGTTAATTTATTTTAGTGCGATGCATCCGGTGGTAAATGGTGCGGTGCTACATGCGAATTTGGGACAGGTGATGAGTTAGGAACCCTCTCCCGCCAATGTTGGGCTTCGCAAGCTCAGCCCAACCTACACGGGCTGGATGGTGTTGTTGCATGAAAAACACCCTCTCCCCCTTACCCCTCCCCCGTAAACGGGGGAGGGGAGCGTATCACTAGTTTTGTTTCTTTTTTCTCCCTCTACTCTAAGGGAGCGTATCACTAGTTTTGTTTCTTTTTTTTCCCTCTACTCTAGGGGAGCATATCACTAGTTTTGTTTCTTTTTTCTCCCTCTTTCGCTATCGATCAAAGGACTATTTCATTGGTCCATCTATTGTCCCCTCCCCCACTTGTGGGGGAGGGTGCCCGACAGGGCGGGAGAGGGTGTCTTTTTAACTGAGGAAGCAGAGGGATCAGCTGCCTCTCTTGTACCAATTTCAACTGATGAACGAGTATTTTTATCAGTGACAGAGGCTTTTTTAAATTTAAGTGGTTTTTCTTCAGAGTCAGGCCCAACCTCTCGACTATGTCGCAATTCATCTGCTGGTTTAGGATGACCAGGATGATGATCAGCCAATACCTCAGCTCCCGTCAAAGTCGAACTATGTTGATTTTGCTTATATTCCGCTATTTTTTTCTTTGCATCCGTACCCTCAATATACACATCAACATCCACACCCTCGTTAGACTTTCCTTTACGTTGGCCCGCATGTGCTCGTGAAAGATCACGCTCTTTTTTCGATTCAGATTCAGAAGCAAGACCAGACGTATTATGTAACAAGTCACTACCTAATGAACGCGTTTCAATATCTTGCGTAGCGGGTGTACCAGTCGACATTTTATTGAAATTATGTTTTTCTTGTGTCGTACCATATTTAGATAAAAATTCTTTTTTTTGCTCAGCACTATCATTGAAACCTAAAATACTACCTTGATCATGAAAAGCGCGTACTTGCATTTGTTTAAATTGCTCTACTTCTTCGGCGCGGTCTGCACTACTCATGCAACCACCAAAACCGTGACCCCCTAATGCTTCCACCACTAACGATTCATTCACCGCTTTATGTAGTGTGCGGCGTCGCGTACCATGATGTTCTGCATAATTTTTAACGGCTTCTGCTGCAGGAACTACCATGGCCAATTTGATTGCTTGTGATGCGATCCAACTACCTAGACGAATAATCGGACTAATTATTTTACCCACGACAGGAATTCTAGCAATTTGATTGTCTAATAAGCGGCGAGCTGCGCCAAAATAAGATTCATGTACCGTGCATTTTAATTCCGCAGAAGATTGTGCAAGTAATGCAAGATTATTAGCTGTTTGTTCTGATATACCTAATTTTTCTCTAATCTTTGGATCTTTCAAAGCAGCCGTTAAATTCACAGTAGCGCTTTTAACAGCATCAGTACGGTATATATAACGACTAGCAAGACTATAATCAGAAGATTGTAAAAATTTCATGATGGTATCGAGATCTCGCTGAATACCTTGCATATCCAAATCACTACTCAATGATATTTGAGCACTCACCGCCTGCATTTGATTAGACGCTAATCGTACTAATTTACGACTATCGTCAATATCATTATCACGCACGCGAGAATATTTATGATGTTGGTTAATACAAGTATTGGTATCTAACATGGTAAATTTAACTCGAACATATTTCTTCGGATCAGGTGTTTTTTCTGGATTCATCAACACTTCATTCGGATCACTTTTATTACAATAAAAAGCATTCTCATCAAAATATTTTTGCAATTCTTGGTTTGCTTTCATTTTATTATCTAACATTGAAGTACTTTTTGCTTGATCAGGAATAAGTGCTGATAACGGCCAAGGTAAAATACCATCGCCGACCAAGGTTTGATGTAAAATAGGAATTTCTACTACCCCATTTGCCGGTGTTTTATTCGCAACCCCATTCCATTGTTCAAAATGGTCAGTCACTAATTCTTTTAATCGGGAAGGCACAACTGTGCTATCTTTACTTAGTGGATATCCTTCCTGTTTACCCAACACTAATTGCTGATGAATAATGCGCGTACCTTGTTCACGTTTGAAGTCATTTTTAATATGATAGGGTTCGGTAATGGCAACATGGGTTCTATTCAATACTTGCGTTACTTGTTTGCTGGCTTTATCAACGTAGATATTACTTGAATCATAAGCATTGCCTGGATTATAAGCGCTGCGTGACATCGGCGTCATTGATTGTGTTAATAAAGCATCTACATTATCAGCAACAAAGTCTTTAAACCAACTACCATGTGTTGGAACTAAAGATAGAAATTGAGTTAATCTTATTCCACTATAGGCATCCCCTTCTTTGCTCAATTCCATCGGCTTTGCTAAACGAATTAAACTGCCTTTATCATCAGAAACGACCGTGCAAAAAGATTCTTGCTGCCAAGTTTGTTTCCATAAAAAATCTCGGACAAAATGCAAAGATTTTTCAGCTTGTTTATGCGATGCAGACGCACCGGATTTCACCATTAAATCATTCATAGCACCATTAAATTCTTTTAATGCTTCATTTGCTGCTATTGTATTACCCTCACATTTTTCTATCTCTTTTTGGAATTTTTCCAAAGCGCCCATTAATTTTAATGCGTTTTCTTCTTGCCTTGGCTGATATTGCAAAATCATGAGCGCAGCGCGTGCGGTATCAAGACCTCGTCCAAAAATATCTTGTGTATCCAAGGAAATGCTTTGCTTTTTTTCTTTTTGTGGAAATACGCGTACAGCACCAACATCGGGTACAGTTAATGTATAAGATTCACGATCAATAATTTGAACGCGGCGTTCTTTTAAAAATGCTTCCATCGCAGAAAGAGATGGATGGGAATGCAGTTCGGAAGTACTGGAGTGCGCATAGGCTCGGGTGTGCAATTGATCAGCAAAGTTTTGAAAATCTTTTTCTTGTTGTTGCTTCTGCTCTAGCAATAGTGCTTCTTCAGATTTATTCATCTTAGCAATTTCATGAGCTAAATTTTGTGCTTGTTGTTTATTG
>DATAXC010000114.1:0-3394 GCA_036266895.1 Gammaproteobacteria bacterium | reverse complement strand
CCGTTGCGGCAAAGTTACCCGTATGTCCAACCATGTCTGCATTAGCAAAGTTAGCGATGATCACGTCGTATTTATGTTTACTTAATTCTTGAATAATGCGCTCAGTTAAAGCAGGTGCATTCATTTCTGGCTGTAAATCATAAGTTGCAACCTTTGGCGAAGGAATCAAAATGCGATCTTCGCCCGGGTAAGCGGCTTCTACACCACCATTAAAGAAAAATGTAACATGCGCATATTTTTCTGTTTCAGCAATCCGTAATTGCCGTAAGTGATGCTCACTTAGGCATTTGGCTAAAATATGGGGTAAAGCGATGCTAGGAAAAGCCACGGGCGCGTTGAACAGCTTATCGTATTCAGTGAGACAAACGAATTGGCCGAGCTGTGGGAAAGTTGTTCGTGTAAAACCTTGAAACTGCGGATCAAGCAAAGACTGGGTTAGTTCTCGAGCACGATCCGCGCGAAAGTTCATAAAAACTACAGTATCCCCATCTTGTATCGTAACCGGCGCTGTTCCAGTTGGATGAATTGCGGTCGCTTGTACGAATTCATCGTTTTCACCACGAGCGTAAGCCAAATCGAGACCGGTTAAGGCGTCAGCAACATGGTAAGCCGTTTTGCCTGCTACGATTAAGTCGTAAGCTTGTTGCACGCGATTCCAACGATGATCGCGATCCATCGCATAATAACGACCGATTAAGGAAACAATTTGACCACAATGCAATTGTTCGCAATGTTGTTGTAGGGCTTGCAATGAAGACTGTGCGCTGCGAGGCGGCGTATCACGTCCATCTAAGAAAGGATGTAGGTAAACACGCGAAACTTTTAATTTGGCTGCCAACTCTAACGCGGCATGTAAATGTTTTTCGTGACTATGTACGCCGCCCGCTGATAACAGTCCCATGAAATGTACCGCTTTGTCTGTGCGATTGGCCTGGGTCAATGCTTGTATGAGGATAGGGTTGGTAAAAAAATCACCATTGGCAATCGCTTCATCAATACGGGTTAAATCTTGATAAACAATGCGCCCAGCGCCCATATTGAGATGTCCCACTTCGGAGTTACCCATTTGATTGGCGGGTAAGCCCACAGCATGACCAGAACCACCAATTACGGTGTGTGGGTAATGTTGCAAAAAGTAGTCCCAATTTGGTTTATGCGCAGCAGCGATGGCGTTTGCATCCGTAGTGGTGCGATGTCCCCAGCCATCTAAAATGATAAGCGCTAGGGGGTGATGTGTATTTACGCGGGAGAGGGCTGGGGAGAGGGATTTTTTCATGTTAATTAGTTGCACTTTGAATTTAGATAAAGTCACAGTATATTACTGAAAATTCGTGATACTGACCATCTTTCCATTTTCCTAATAAAAACAAAATGAAAAATTGTTATCTCACGCGGGTAACGTTACACTTAAAGAATTGTGTCGTTTAGGGGTTTTTGATTACCACCCTGGATGGAGCCGTAGGCGGAATCCGGGGTGGTAATCAAAAACACTTTTGACGCGAATAGCGTTTTATGTTTTTTATACTTTACCAGGGGATTTATGAGAGAAAAAAATCAAAAAATACCGCCTTGTTTAAATTTGGCGCGAATTTTCTGTTTAATTGTTACCTTATTACTATATCAGAATCAGATTGGATATGCGCAAACGACCAATTCTACAGCAGCAAGTACGGTACAAGCAGCAAGTAATCCTCCGAATAACCTGCAAGCCGATACTACACTTGCTGATGATGCGTATGGTAGTGATATATCCGATAGTACACCTGCGGTAAGCCCTAAAGATCCCTATGAAAAATTTAACCGTGTGATGTTTGTTATCAATGATAAGATTGATGCTTACATTTTAAAACCTTTAGCAATTGTGTATAACACCGTGCTTCCTCGACCGGTTAATACTGGCATCCATAACTTTTTTCTTAATTTAGGTACGCTGCCTACGATTGCCAATGATTTGTTGCAATTTAATTTTTATCAAGCAGCCAATGATATGTGGCGTTTTAGTATTAATACCACCATTGGTGTGGTTGGTATTTTCGATGTAGCGGAACATATTGGTCTTGCCCCTTACACTAACGATTTTGGTATGACGTTGGCCAATTGGGGTTTTGTAACGTCTAACTATTTTGTCTTACCATTTTTTGGTCCCACTAGCGTGCGTGATGGAGTTGGTTTATTTGTCGATTATTTTGCTTTTACTGTTTATCCACATATTCATCCCAAATGGAAACGCTATGCCATTTATGGATTAGGTGTCGTTGATCAACGTGCGCAAGTATTAAGATTTGAATCGGTTATGGAAGAAGCCGCGATTGATAAATATGTGTTTTTACGTAGCGCCTATGTACAGCATAGAAATTATCAAATGAAACGGAATCAAGAGTTGAGTGCAAAAGATCAGTTGGCGAAAAAAGAATTACCATCTCAGAAAGCTTCCGTACCTGAAACTGCACCTGAAAGCGTGATAGATTAGTAGTGGTTTCCGAAAGGTGATTTGTCATGACTGACATGGCTGTTGTAATTACATCCACCAAAAATATGCTGCGAGAAATCGCCACGCAGGCTAAAACACTTGGTGTGGGATTGCAAAATGCAGCGCCTGGCAATAAGAGCGGCGCGCCTAATTACTCTGTCCAATATCTGGTAAAAACATCTGAAAATTTTTCTGCCTGGATGGAAGAATGCGATAAGCTATCTGCACTGCCGCATACAGCAAAAAAAGAACAAAAAGAAAGTATATCTAAATTGGCTCGTACCATGTTGGCAGAAGATAAAGCATTGCGTGACCAGTTTCAAATTGGCGATAAATTTCGTTTTATTCGTGATCGTACCCAAGCAGTAGTCACTAAAATCGATGAAAGTATGCTGGAAATGCAGCAAGAAGAAAGAGTGTATGTAAAAGCGTTGGTAGAAGATGAAGTTGAAGTGTATGTGTATCTTTATAATTCGCATGGATTGTCATTAAAAACTTGGGTCAAAATGGTTAATCCATCTGTTTATTATGAATATAGTGTTAATCGCCCAGTCTATGTGGAAAAAGCGCATATTCAACAAGTGATACGTAATAAAACTAATAAAATGCAACATGCTTTTTTAACCATTGCCGTTAAAAAAACAGATATTTTGCCTACCACAGATGAGGCGCTGCGTGATCCTGTTGGTCATCCACTAGTGAAAGTGAAAGAAGGTGCGCTGCATGCAGAAAAGTTAATTGCATTTACGCATAACGATATGGATTATGTTGTGGATCATCGTGGGGAGTTGATCAAGAAGGAGTGAGGTACAAGCAAAAGATGCCCTCTCCCGCCCTGTCGGGCACCCTCCCCCGTAAACGGGGGAGGGGAAAAATTCAGATTTAATCGTATAAGCGAGAAAAAGCAATGAGACCATCTATTAT
>DATAXC010000146.1:0-5050 GCA_036266895.1 Gammaproteobacteria bacterium | reverse complement strand
CCCCTCACCCGCCGCCTTCGGCGTCGGCCTCTCCCACAAGGGGAGAAGCAAAAACACTAGTATTTATATTTATTCAACAACGCCTTTTGGGCCACCTACCCCAACAGCAACGCCGCCACCACATTTCTCCCCTCTGCTGATAGCGCATTATAAGTCCGGCATGCGGCAGCTGTTGCCATCACTTCTACACCAATCTGGTGATTAATCAAAAACCCATACACTTCAATCGGCAGCAGTACATGCGTACTGCCTGTGCCAATTAATACCACATCTGGCTTCAGTTCCAATATCGGTGCCAATACAGCTGCCGATAAATCAGCCGCAGCCTGTGGTGGCCAATCTTCAATCAACTGGTTCGGCGCTACAATCACACTCTGCGTGAGCGTTTTATCATTAATTTGGATCATCCCCGGTTTAAACGCCCGGATTTGAAAGTTGGCTGGGTTTTCATCTAATTGTAAAGTTGACATAGAGCGTTCCTTTGATAATGATGGTACCCAAATCCAAGGATGAAAAACGTAGCCATGACCATGACCCAAGTACCCATATTGACCCGCAAACAAATTGTGCGACGCACCTATAATGAAGAATTAGCGGCCGCATTGCAAACGCCGCATCCGTTATTGCGTCGAATTTATGCAGCTAGAAACATTCAATCAATGAAAGAGTTAGACAGAAATCTTGAGAATTTACTTCCATATCAATCATTGCTGGGTATAGAGCAAGCGGTGGCTTTACTGGCGAAAGCAGTCATGACGCAACAACGCATCTTGATTGTCGGAGATTTTGATGCAGATGGTGCGACGAGTACTGCCGTTGCGGTACGTGCCTTACGCAGTTTTGGTGCGCAACATGTTAACTTTATGGTGCCGAATCGCTTTGCTTTCGGTTATGGTTTAACGCCAGAATTAGTCGCGGCGGCTAGCCATTTCCAACCAGAGCTAATTATTACCGTAGATAATGGCATTGCTAATCATGCGGGGGTGGCCGCAGCGAAAGCACAAGGCATTTGTGTGGTGATTACGGATCATCATTTACCCGCTGCAACCTTGCCAGATGCCGATGCGATTGTGAATCCGAATCAACCGAATGACTCTTTTCCCAGCAAACATTTAGCCGGTGTCGGTGTGATTTTTTACGTGATGCTCGCTTTGCGCCGCCATTTAGTGTCTTTAAATTGGCTGCAGACTTCTCCTAATATGTCAGCATTACTAGATTTAGTTGCATTAGGCACGGTAGCTGATTTAGTGCAATTAGATCAAAACAATCGCATGTTAGTTCATCATGGCTTGCGCCGCATTCGTGCCGGCCAATGTGTGCCTGCGATTAGTGCGTTATTAGAATTATCCAATCGCGATCTCACTCGAGCAACGACCGCTGATTTAGGTTTTGCGGTTGCGGCACGCTTAAATGCAGCGGGTCGTTTAGATGATATGTCTTTGGGCATTGAGTGTTTGCTCTCCGATGACTCGATTCGCGCGCGCGAAATTGCGCGTATGCTCAATCAATTAAATGATGAACGGAAACATATTGAGCAAGACATGCAAACGCAAGCTTTGCAAATTATGCATAAATTGCATATCCACGAAAAACAAGCGTTGCCGCATGGTATTTGTCTTTTTGATCCTTCTTGGCACCAAGGCGTGATTGGGATTTTAGCTGCACGCATCAAAGAACGCTTCCATCGGCCGACCATTGTCTTTGCCCCGAGTCAATCTGATGAGTTAAAAGGCTCAGCGCGTTCTATTGTCGGGGTGCATATTCGCGACATTTTGGCGTTAATCGATGTGAAGCATCCGGGATTGATCATGAAATTTGGTGGTCATGCTATGGCGGCGGGTTTGAGCATTTCTGCAGCCTCCTTCAATGCATTTTCGGTCATTTTTGACACAATCGTTGCACAACAAGTGACCGCTGCCCAATTAGAGCATGCTTTATTCAGTGATGGCGCCTTAACAGAAGAAGAATTAAATTTGGAAGCAGCTGAATTACTACGTGAAAGCGGGCCTTGGGGCCAAGCCTTTCCTGAACCTTTATTTGATGATATATTTCAAATAGTTGAGCAGCGTTTGGTTGGTGATAAACATTTAAAACTCCGTTTAATGAAAGCCAATCGCGTCATCGAAGCCATTGCATTTTTTGTCGATACGCAAGTCTGGCCTAACCATCGCTGCCAAAGCATCCACGCGGCATTTCGGCTCGATGTGAATGAATATAAAGGGCGCAGAACGGTGCAATTGATTATTGATTATATGGAAGCGCTGTGAGTATTTAAGATATTGGCCGTGCAACAAAGCCGTTATGCATACAATAAAAATGAAATTTTATTGTAGGGGCACCCCTCGTGGGTGCCCAAAGACTGGCAACGATCACGAGGCATGATACGAATAATGTTACTTTTTTACCCTGGATACAAAAAATAATTATTTTTTTGTGTTTTCTTAAGACTTCTCTAAGCATTTTCGTTTATCATACTAAGCAACACATAAGCCGTATCTGTTTAAATTCTAATCAAAAAAAACGAGGGTGACATAGATGGCCGCAAATCGAGAGTTACCGACATTAAAGCAAATCGGAGAAGGTAAGTTGCCTACGGGTGGTAATCGCTGCTTGCAAATTACAAACCTCATACGAAAAGAATTTAGTGAGAAACTTGCACAGGTTAAGAAAGAAGCGAATGTTCGGTCAGAATTTATCGAGAGTTTTCAACTGTTAATTGTAGACTTACCCAAATCTTTTGTTTCACAAGAAGACAAGGAAGCTTTGAGTGCAACTATTGCGACAGTTGAAGCAAGTAAAACCACTCAGACAGCAGAAGTCGAAATAAAAAAAGCATTTTTAGTAGTATTAAGAATATTACCATTAATGGATGTGCTCAGCACATATGAGAATAATATTGTTCTAAAACAGCGTGCAGTTACTGCGTTTCAAAAAGATGCAGATAACAAAATGCAGGAAATAAATAATAAATTTGCTGGCCTCGCGATAAACAAGAGAATCGAGCAAGAAAACACACGAGATTTGCAGGATTATGAAAGAAAAATAATTGCGTGTAAACAAATAAATAGTAGATTATTGCAACAACTTAATGAGATTTTAGCAAGCTATAATGCTGGAGAACAGAATAAGACCGAGCAAATAAAAGCTTTAAAAAAATTAATTGAGGAACAGACCGCATATCAAAATAACGATCACTTTGTTTTTTCTCCGAAAATTGAATCGGCTATTACAACTGATTTGGATAATTCAATATCAAATTTAGAAGATAAAAAAAATGTGGCCCCAACTAGCATCAGTGTAAAAAGTCTTGATGAAACAATGACAATATTATGTGTTGATGTGCAACACTCTGTAAATCAGATACAGAATAAGCTTTTTAAAGAATGGTTAGATGCAGTTATTCGAGCATTAATAGCGTTACGCAATCATGATTTATTGCCAATGATTGATGTTGCAACGAAGCAAATTGAAGGTACAAAAAGTAATATTGCAGAATGTCGGCGTGCTTGTCTTGAGTTCAAAGCAACAATAGAAGCCTATTTAACTTCTCCTGATCAGGATAGACTTAGAACAAGAAATCAACAAAGAAAACAAGACTTTCAACGGGAAAGCGACTTGCATGTAGGATATTTAACTTATGCAAAAGAATTACTTAGTATTATTGAGAATGGGTTGGAATATAATCAAGCTCCACAAGATTATTTGGCAGAGAATAGGATTGATGAATTACCTGCGGCACCACCTATCGCTTCTCCAGTTCCGTCTCCATTAATGCTGCGTGGTAGTGTCGAAGGAGGGAGAGGGGAGAGAGAAGTTGAGACGGATTCACAGCCAAGCGATCTAACAGCAATTGTAGAAAAAACTAAAGTTGCATCACCAACAACACCCGCTGGTAGGCGAAGAATACGCCCGGGTTCTTCATACATCGATATGCTGGGACACATGAATATGAATCGTCAAACAGAAAACAATTCAGTTCAGCAAAACCCTAGCGTTGCTGAGCCTGCTAATGTGCCAACAGCAATGAGTCAAGTAGTAGGCAATAAACCAATCAAAATCGGCGAATCACTTCGTAAAACTTTATTGAAAGTGATAGAAGATGATGAGTTACGAGCGAAAATTGAAAATCAAGAGGGTATCACGCTTGAAAGCGATCTTTATAAAGAGCTCGCTGCAAAATTTCAACACATGCCAGCATTTGGGAGTGCTCAAGCTGATGCTGAATTTGATAAATATATTGCTTTGCATTTTATTCGTCAGCAAATGGATAGTTATCGGCTGCATTTGGAAAAACAAGAAGGATATACTACCGCTTCATTGGCTTTATTAACAGAGTGGACTAATTTGGATATACAAGCAAGATTGACAAAATTGGGAAATGAAACAGCAAAGGAAAAATCAGTTAAATTAATCCATAAAATGGTAGCCGCTAGTATTATTCGGGAAACAGTAGCGCCATTATCAACAGAAAGCAATAATGAAAATGTTGCCCAGCCACAAAATCTTGCTTCGACAGCTTTTCCAGCACTCGATCAGTTGGCGCAAAATGAAACTATGAAAAAAGTGATGAATGCAAATCGTGATAAAGAAGGTAGTGGTATCTTCCACACCATAGCTTCTATTTTTAAAGCACCATTTTTAGGACTTGTTCGATTATTTACTTCGGCAACCAGTAGAAAAGCGGCTAAAAACATCGAAGCTATTATGGGTGCAGCGCAAGCACCAGCGCTGCGCGCGGGCGGGTAATATGAATAAAATAGGATTAAATAAAGCTTCTTGCCTCGCCCACAAGGGGCCTTGTTGAATAAATCAATACACTAGCGTTTTTGCCTCTCCCCTTGTGGGGGCTTTGTTGAATAAATAAATACGTTAGCGTTTTTGCCTCTCCCCTTGTGGGGGCCTTGTTGAATAAATAAATACGTTAGCGTTTTTGCCTCTCCCCTTGTGGGGGCCTTGTTGAATAAATAAATACGTTAGCGTTTTTGCCTCTCCCCTTGTGGGAGAGGCCGACGCCGTAGGCGGCGGGTGAGGGGTGTATTTATGGAGAATA
>DATAXC010000139.1:0-3052 GCA_036266895.1 Gammaproteobacteria bacterium | reverse complement strand
TTAGCATTCTTTTGTTAAAATTTTTACGAACAGATTTGATTTTACCGCCTAATTTTCGTGAATTATCAGAATCAAAGATAATACAAAATATTTCTATTGCTAAATTTGCTCTTACACATTTGTTTGAAACCCATCCTGCTTGAGTATTTTTGATTTATTTGAATATCACAGTAACTCTTTTTTATCAGGGTGTCATTTTATTTAGTAATAATTTCATTTTTATTATTACAACGACCTGAAATAATAAGTTGCGTGATCACATTGTTTTTAATTGCCTTTGTAAAATAAAACTAATAACGAGAAATCAATCTCCAGCTTCAACTTTCAATTCTTTATCGATCAAACTAACTTGATCGCAGTAATGTTTCTTTTTTCTTGTTCCTATTGATGGGTTTTTCACGCTCAACAGCTTGAATAAATTGAGTAATTCTATTGAGATGCATGATTGCTTTATAATTTATCGTTATCTATTTTCTTGACAAAAATGCATGAAACCCATAGTATTACTATGTGCTTTGTGCATTTTTATCAAGTGAGCTAACTATGAAGCCATGGGATTTCTTCAACAAGTACCCTGTATTTACTAGTCAAGAATATACCCAATTCTTGGAGAAGGAGAAGCATGCTGGCGAGAGAACACAGGAGGCGCTGTTATCTTATCATATTAAGGCTGGAAATTTAGTGCGAGTCCGTAGAGGGTTATTTGCGGTAGTGCCACCAGGGGCTTCACCAGAATCTTATGCGGTTGACCCTTATCTTATTGCAACCAAGTTAGTTGATGATGCGGTGATTGGTTACCACAGTGCTTTGGCTTTCTACGGCAAGAGTTATTCTGTCACGCATCAATTTTGTGTATTAACCCACTCTCGGTCTACTGACATCCTTTTTCGTGAGGATGCATTTCGCCTAGTATTATTTCCAAAGGCATTGCGCAAAAAAAATCAGGAACTCTTTGGTGTGAAAACGATTTTACATCGAGGCTGTCAGTTACGCGTAACAGGGTTTGAACGAACTTTAGTTGATATGCTTGATCGGCCAGATTTGAGCGGGGGGTGGGAAGAAGTTTGGCGTTCATTAGAAGCAGTAGAATATTTTGATTTAGACAAAGTGATAGAGTATGCTTTGCTTCTTGATAACGTGACGACAATAGCCTTGGTTGGATTTTACCTTGAGCAGCATCAAAAGGAATTACGTGTCAAAGAATCCCACCTTGCGCAATTAGAAACGCGCCGCCCCAAACAGCCGCATTATGTTGATAAACAACAAAAGTCATCCAGTAAATTTAATTCCCGTTGGAATTTAATTATACCTATAGAAATTATCGAACAAACCTGGAAGGAATAATCATGAATTTGCGTCAAGAAGATTTGCAAGACATTGCAAAGACAGCGGGCTTTCGTGCCGAGATGTTAGAAAAGGTGATTCGATTAATCGAGTTATTAAATGAATTGTTTGATAATACTTTTTTAAAGCAACGATTAGCCTTGAAGGGCGGCACGGCACTTAATCTATTTTATTTTAATTTGCCACGCCTGTCGGTTGATATTGATTTGAACTATATCGGTTCTGTTGATCGAAATATTATGATTGAAGAACGTAAGGAGCTAGAGGCAATTTTAATTAGTTTGTGTGAACGTTCTGGATTCACTATTAAGCGAGTTGCGACTGAGCATGCTGGTGGCAAGTGGCGCTTGAATTATGTAAGTGTGGTGCAGCCTGGTGGTAATTTAGAGGTCGATTTATCATATTTGTATCGCGTCGTTTTTTGGCCTATAGCGGTTAAAGATTCGTGTTTGGTAGGACAGTACCAAGCAAAAAATATCCCATTGCTTGATATACATGAACTTGCTGCTGGAAAATTAGCGGCTCTAATGTCTCGACGTGCAAGCAGAGATTTATATGATGCGCATCGCTTGTTGGTTGATCCAAAGTCGCGTCAAAAAATTGATATGGCACGGTTACGGTTAGCATTTGTTATCTATGGCGGTATGAATAGACATGATTGGCGAACGATAAAAATAGAGGATATTGGCTTTGATAGCACTGAGCTTCAAAATAAATTGATTCCTGTTCTCAATCAAAATGATTTACAGCAGACTTCATTTGCAGAACGTCTTGTCACTGAATGCCAAGATGTCTTGTCACATCTTTTGCCATTCAATGAAAATGAAAAAAGTTTCTTTGATCGTTTGTTGGATGAAGGTGAAATTGAGTCCTCATTACTAACGTCGGATACTGAATTGCAGAAAAAGATTAATTTACATCCTGGATTGCTTTGGAAGGCGCAGAATGTAAAACAATTTAAAGCTAAAAAATAACGATTTCTATATGGTTGCATCTGGTTGCTATATGTTTTATTCCATTTATTGTCTGGAAGTCAAATAATGGAATAAAACATATAGTGTTAGGGTGACTCGCAGTTGATGAAAATGTAGAAAACCTATAGTGATACTCTGTATTTCTTGCATTTCTATCAAGTTATTGAGGGGGCTTAGCGCAGATTTTTCATGTCAAGTTTCATGATGTGATGCGGAACTGGATGCCATGGGGCTATAAATTCACCGACAATACAAAAGCCTACTTTTTGATAGACATGTGCGGCTCTTGCATTGCTCTGTTCTGGATCAATGAAAACTTCAGATATATCTGAAAATTGGCTTAGCAGAAATTCTTTAATGACGATGCTGGCAAGTCCTTTTCCAACGTATTCAGTGTCGCCGATGAAAATGTCTAAAGTGATAGCTAGGCCGTCTAGCTCGCTATATTTTGCATATGCATCAGCAGTATTCTTGAAAACATTTGAAGTGAGTAAATAGACGAAAGGTTTGTCGCCATCATAACCAATCCAGTGTTGAGTTATTTCAGCTTGTCGGTCTAGACCTTTTTTTTAAAAAATCTAATCCCTCGGATGACAATGGAATATATCGGCCTTTGTCATTTTTGGACTGCTTAATATAAACGGTGGCAGTATCGATGTTAACGCTAGTTATTTCTAGCTGCGTTAGCTCACTGCATCGTGCGCCAGTAAATAGGGCTGCTTTTAATAGCTCAT
>DATAXC010000119.1:0-5674 GCA_036266895.1 Gammaproteobacteria bacterium | reverse complement strand
TTGCGGTTGTTGCGGTGAGCGATGCAACGCCACTGCGATAGCATGTTCACGTGCCCCAGAACCGATGATGAGAATGTTCAATATAATTACCTCTCTAACTTAAAGCCCTTCTCCAACCTACTCTCCCTCTCCCGCCCTGTCGGGCACCCTCCCCCGTAAACGGGGGAGGGGAAATAAGATGGTCCTTCTATTATCCCTTCCCCCACAAGGGAGGAGGGAATAAACCAGAACCTCTCTATTATCCCTTCCCCCACAAGGGAGGAAGGAATAAACCAGAACCTCTCTATTATCCCCTCCCCCACAAGGGAGGAGGGAATAAACCAGAACCTCTCTATTATCCCTTCCCCCACTAGGGAGGAGGGAATAAACCAGAACCTCTCTATTATCCCCTCCCCCACAAGGGAGGAAGGAATAAACCAGAACCTCTCTATTATCCCCTCCCCCACTTGTGGGGGAGGGTGCCCGAAGGGCGGGAGAGGGCCTTACAAATTTTTAAATAAATACTTCCCATCCATACAAGCCATGCATGGGTTGTCAATTTGATGATCGCCGCGTCGTGTAATCGCTTCAACCAAATCTTCTTGGGTTTGATACAATAACGCATCGACACCCAAATATTCGCTAATTTGTTGATGGTCCAATTTAGCCGCAATTAATTCATCACGTGATGGCATATCAATGCCATAAAAACAAGGATGCCGAATAGGCGGACAAGAAGAAGCAAAATAAATGGCTTTCGCGCCTGCTTCCCGTACCATCTTGACAATTTCACGCGACGTGGTACCGCGCACAATACTATCATCGACAATCAATACTATTTTATTTTCAATCTCAGTTTTTTGTGGTGTCAATTTATAACGTACGTTGCGTGCACGCGTGTTTTGATTGGGCATAATAAAAGTACGGCCAATAAATGGATTTTTATATAAACCCTCAGAGTAACGCACACCTAATTCGTGCGCGAAAGATAACGCGGCGGTATTAGCGGTAAATGGTGCAGGAATAACAATATCAGGTAGTTTATCAGGGTATTTTTGCTTCCATTGGCGAGCTAAATTTTGTCCCATGCGCAAACGTGCGCGATAGACACTCACGCCATCTAATGTTGCATCGGGACGCGCAAAATAAACATATTCGAATGCGCAAGGTCGGAATTTTTTAGCATAAACGATTCGACGAAACAATTTACCGGTTTTACTCACATAAGCCACTTCACCTGGTTGTAAATCACCTTTCGATTCAAAACCCAATGCATAAAACAACGTATTTTCTGAAGCGAACATATAATCTTTTTTATCATCGCCTAATTCACTAACGCGTTCACCAAAAACTAACGGGCGAATGCCATGCGGATCACGAAATGCAATCAATCCTTTGCCTATCACAATACTAACTACCGAATAAGAACCTTCCACTTGTTGAAAAATCGACTGCATTGCTTGACACAATTGTTCAAAAAATTGTTCTTCATCCTGATTAGTCACCGCAGCAGACAACTTATCCGCTAATAAATGTAATAATACTTCGGAATCTAACGTTGAATTCAAGTGACGGTGTTGTTTGCGGATTTCATCGGTCAACGATTGATAATTAACTAAGTTACCATTATGTGCAATGGCAATGCCACAGGGGCTGCCTATCCAAAGCGGTTGAATATCGCATTCACCATGACCGCCTGCTGTAGGGTAACGCGTATGCACAATACCCATATTACCGTGCAACGACATCACATCTTGTGCAGTGAAATTTTCGCGGACTAAACCGAATTCATGTTTGGTATAAAAGCGTTGGTCACACGTCAACATACCCGCTGCATCTTGTCCACGGTGTTGTAAATGGATGAGGCTATCGTATAACTCAGCAGCCACAGGCTGATGGCTAAAGATACCCGCTATACCGCACATGTGTCCCCCACAAGATCTTCTCTGCAGTTATAAACTTACGTTAGTTTGTTATGTGAACAACAAAGCCTTCCAGAAAATTAAAAATATTTTACCCTAAATAACCTGCAACATTGCGCTTAATACGCTCTTCAACTGATTGACCAGATAATGAAGGAAAAGCAAATTTGCAGCCGGTAATCATTTCATACAATTGCAGATAACGTGACGCGAGTTTAACGACTAACTCTTCTGGTGCTTGCGGTAACACCGTATCATGATAAGGATCACAATGTTCAGCAAACCATAAACGTAAAAATTCTTTATCGATATTTTCTGGTTCTTTAGCTTGCTCTAATCGTTCAGCGTAACTGTTGGCTAGCCAATAACGGCTAGAATCTGGTGTATGAATTTCATCTACAACAATAATGCGTCCATCGGCATCACGACCAAATTCATATTTGGTGTCAACTAAAATCAACCCGTGTTTAGCTGCTGTTTTCATACCAAATTCAAATAATTTTAATGCTAATGCACTGGCTTCATCCCAATCTGCTTGTGTCATCCAACCTTCAGCAACAATTTCTGCTGGACTAATTGGTTTATCCTGCAATTTATCTTTGGTTGTTGGCGTTAACACCGGCGTAGCCAATTGCTGATTTTTACGCAACCCTTCTGGAAATTGCACACCACAATAATTGCGTACACCTTTTTGATATTGTGTCCACAAAGCGGTGCTAGTTGTACCGGTAATATAACCGCGCACTACAAATTCAATTGGGAATACTTGGCATTTTTTTGCAATCACCACGTTAGGATCTGGCGTGACAATCACATGATTCGGTACAATAGACGCGCTTTGTTCAAACCACCAAGCGCTAACTAAATTTAACACTTGTCCTTTAAACGGGATATTCGCCAGGGAACGATCAAACGCACTCAGCCGGTCTGTTGTAATTAACAACAGCTTATCACCAAGATCGTAAGTATCTCTGACTTTACCGTGGTATTTTTCACCAAAGGTAAATGCCGTGTCCACCAAACAATGCGGAATGGCTTCTCGAATCAAATCATCATAAGCAACAATAGTAGTAGCAGTCATGGGCGTATGGGTTATAGATAATGTTAGTTTTTAGGATTTCTGAGCGTATCGTCTCAGAGGGGGCTATATTACCTTTTTTACAGTGAAAATGCCACAAAATACCGTGTTGAATCGCATGTATTTTTTGAATACCGAAATGATCACGCAAGGTTTGCAGCTTTTGCTGGCCAAACAAATCTTCTTTAGGGCGGATTAGCAAGGAAAAATTTGCCATCTTTTCGTTTTTTTCAGTATTAACAGGCTGATTTTTTACGGTTTGCGACGCAATTAAGCGCTCTTTACGTTCATTAAACAAAACGCCGCTTTGCTGGATACGCGCTAACTGATCGGCAATATCTGCTTGCTGCTCGCCAACAATTTCCCAATAAACTTGACGCGTGACAGTCACTGGCAAATCCAACTGTTGCAGGGTATTTTGCACGGTTAAAGCTTGATTATCGGTGATGATTAACTCGACCAAATAGGTATGCGCACCGGTAACTGGTTGATAATTATTCAATTTAGTTGGCCGCGGGATGTAACTAAGCGGTGACAATTGCTCTTCCGGGATCTCTTCCTGCAAGTTGCTACTGAGTCGTGCTTGCCGCGTGCCTTTTTCAATAGCGGGGGGCGGCTGAATTCTGCCGCTAATATAGTCTCGCATCGATTGAAAAATAGGATCCCCTTGCTCGGTTCGCTCAGGATGCGGCATCATGGCCAATACATTGCCGGTTTTATTAGAAATGGCAGCAATATTTAACAACGATCCGTTAGGATTCACCGGAAATTGGTCTAACACGTCACCTTGCGCAGTACAGTATTGAAAAACATGTAATCCTTGCATTTCAATTTCTTGCAACAAGGCAGGCGACATGATAAATCGTCCTTCGCCGTGCGCAACAGGCACGTAGAGAATGTCTCGCGGCGTTAAATGTCGAGTAAAAGCATTACGTTGGTATGGGTCAGATAAACGCATATGTACCCAAGCATTGTAATAACCCGTACCCAGAATTTTATCTTCTGCCACGCGTTTATTTTCCGCTAAGACCATCCCCACTTTATGATTTTCTAAGCCAGGCACCAATCCAGTTTCTACTAAAATTTGCGCCCCATTACAAATACCAAGCACCGGTTTACCTTGTTCACTTTGCGCTTTTACTTCTTGCATAACGGGATCGAGGGCAGCGATGATGCCAGCCCGTGAGCGATCTTCATACGAAAAACCGCCGACAATGATATAGCCATCTAAGGCGCGTAATTTTTCTCTGGGTTCATTCCAAAGAAATTCGACGGGTTCCATGCCAACGCGTTTTACAGCGAGCATTGTTTCGCGTTCGCAATTTGAACCAGGAAATTGGATAATGCCAATGCGCATAGGGTTTTACCTTTAAGTTTTTTTGATTACCGCAATTGAACACTCGGTTTACCACTCACCACACGACCAATTTCATATAATGGGAAGCTCGGAAAATCATCTAAAGCTGTTCGCATGGCTGATATCGCCTCTGCCGGCACGATCATCACCAACCCGATGCCCATATTAAACGTGCGATATAATTCTGTTTCATTCAATTGACCTAATTCACGCAATACTTCAAAAACCGGCAAAACAGGACAAATACCTTTGTTAATTTCGACTGCACAATGTGCTGGCAATACGCGCGGTATATTTTCTAATACACCACCGCCGGTAATATGCGCCATGCCTTTAATTGGTATTTGTTTAGCCAGTAAATGCAACACGGGTTTCGTGTAATTAATATGGGGTTCTAATAAAGTTTCACCGACACTTTTACTCAAACGAGGTAAAGTAGAATGTACGGTATAACCACCTATTTCAAAAAATAATTTACGCGCCAGCGAATAACCATTGGTATGCAAACCGCTAGCAGGAAAAGCCATCACCACATCACCGGGCACAATATCTTTACCTAAAATAGCTTTATCTTTTTCTACCACACCGGTAATCACACCAGCCAAATCATGTTCGCCAGGTAAATAAGTGCCGGGCATTTCCGCAGTTTCACCGCCAACTAATGCAATACCATTTTCTCGACAGGCTTGCGCCATGCCTTGCACGATTTGCTCAACAACCGCAGGATTTAAGCGATCATTGGCAATGTAATCTAATAAGGTTAAGGGTGTTGCCCCTAACACAATAATATCATTAGTGGTCGCGCTAACTAAATCCATGCCGATGGTATCAAATTTTTGCATGCTTGTCGCGACCATCATTTTCGTACCAACCCCGTCTATACTTTGCACTAACACGGGATGCCGATAATGTTGCAACAACGGCGCAAGATCAAACATCGCACCAAAACTGCCAATACCGGTTAACACTTGCGGTGAAAATGTACTTTCCACCGCGTGTTTAATGCGGCGAACCGCTTCATTGCCCGCCGCAATATCGACACCTGCTGATTTATAATCTACGCCTGTTGTTGTCATCATTACCTTCTTTTTTCGCTCTATTAATATTAAACAAATCTTGGAATAGATGGAACAACGGAACATTCATGTTTATCTGGCACAATAGGCACCTCATTGTTGACTGTTCGTTTTTGTGCTGGCTCGTCAAAAATACTGCTTATCTTGATATATTCTTCTGAAGATATTTTGGATGATTTATCTGATTTAGTAAGAGTCATTACGCCGGGATAATTAGCATTATATTCAGATACAATGCCCTCCAGATCGCTTCTTATTCTAA
>DATAXC010000116.1:0-4264 GCA_036266895.1 Gammaproteobacteria bacterium | reverse complement strand
AAATACCCGTCCAAGTTTCTTGAACGAAGTGATGTAGTGTCACGGGTATTTGTGCGGGATCCGGTAAATGACATTGCAATTGCTAGGTATAAGCCGGATCCCGCACAAATGTCCGCGCTTGAGCAATAGCTTCGTTCGATTTTCCTGGGCGGACATTTTGCGGGATGACATCGAAGTAGCATATTGTCCTCGAAATGATTGACATGCACAGGGGTGACAGTTCAAACAGTTCAACTGGTTACTTCACATTCCTTAAGCTTGACGCCTATGCCACTTCTGGGAGAGGGTGCCCAACATTAGAATAGCTAAGAGCTATTTCCAAACAAGCTGCCCAACTAACTCAACCACCTTATCCGGTGTATTAGCCCGTAGCTGCTCGTGTAGCTGCAAAAACCGTTCTTCCAAAGCGCGCACTTTCTCTGGATGATCCAAATAGTCGCCGATATGCTTAGCAATATTACTTGGATTTGCCGCACTTTGGATAAGTTCCGGCACTACTAACTCTCCCGCTAAAATATTCGGTAAGCCCACATGAGGGATTTTCACTAACCAGGTAGCCAATAAATAGGTGAGCGGTGATAAGCGATAGGCAATCACCATCGGTTTTTTAAATAACATGGTTTCCAACGTAGCCGTACCAGAAGCAACCAAGACCACATCAGCCGCAGCAAGCACGTCATGGGTACGCCCGGTAAAAAAAGTTAAAGGCAATTGCGCTGCATATTGCTGATAACTGGCATAAAATGCGGCTGAACGTTGCGCATTAATCTGTGACGTTAAAAATTTTACCTGCGGCCGTTCGCTAGCAATTTGCTTCGCGGCTAATAAAAACGGTTCGGCTAAACGTTGCAATTCTTGTTTGCGGCTACCCGGTAACAAGGCAACATACACCGCCTTTTCGTCTAATCCGAGTGCTTGACGGGCAGCACGCTGATCTGGATGCAATGGTATTTGTCGTGCTAACGGATGTCCGACACAATAGGCAGGAATACCTTGTTGCTGATAAAACTTTACTTCAAACGGGAATAAAGTCAGCATTAAATTCACTGCTTTTGCTATTTTATGCACCCGGCGGCGGCGCCATGCCCAAACACTCGGGCTAACATAATGCACTACCGGGATACCCAGCTGGCGTAGCTGCTGTTCTAATCCTAAATTAAAATCAGGCGCATCAATGCCAATAAATAGATCGGGTAGCTGTTGCGAAAAGTGGCTATATAAAGCACGGCGTAATTTGAATAAATCTGGCAAATGCAGCAAAGGCTCAACTAAACCCATCACCGATAAACGTTCGATATCAAATAAACTATTGCAACCAGCGGCTATCATGGCTGGGCCGCCCAGACCAGTGACTTGTAGATCAGGCCATTGTTTACGTAAGGCTTGAATCAATTCTGCCCCTAACAAATCACCTGATGCTTCTCCAGCAACAATACCCATTCTCAACGGACTATGCCTGCGGTGGAAGATTCAATGAATTGAATAAGTCGTGCCACTTCCGGACAATCGACTTTGCGTAATTCTTCAATGGCTTTCGCTACCGTCAACCCATTGCGATAAACAATTTTATAAGCGCGGCGCAATTGCATCATACTTTCTTCTGAAAAACCACGACGTTGCAAACCAATCGTATTTAAGCCAAATGGTTTTGCATAATAACCTGATACTTTTACATAAGGCGGTACGTCTTTAATCACCACGGAATTAGTGGAAACAAAGCTATAAGCGCCGACACGGCAAAATTGAAATACGCCAGAAAATCCCATCATACAAGCATAATCTTCTACCGTCACATGCCCCGCTAATGAGGCATTATTGGCAAATACCGTATGATCTCCCACTGTACAATCATGCGCAATATGCACATAAGCCATAAATAAATTATCATTACCAATGCGCGTTAGTGATTTATCTTGGACACTGCCACGATTAAACGTACAAAATTCACGGATAGTATTGCGATCACCAATTTCTAAATAAGTTCTTTCGCCGCGAAATTTTAAGTCTTGAGTGCGCTCGCCAATAGAGGCAAATTGAAAAATTTGATTCTCTCGGCCAATGCGAGTTGGCCCTTGAATCACCACATGTGGTCCAATCCAAGTTCCTTCACCAATTTCTACCTCTGGTCCAATTACCGAATAAGGACCAATGTGAACATTGTTCGCAATCTTTGCGGAAGAATCAATTATTGCCGTTTTATCAATCATCATTATTCCTCAACATAAGCCACCTGCACCGGTTGATCTTTACGAGCACTCATAAATTCTGCTGAACAAGCCAATTCATCACCAACATAAGCCGCGCCTTCCAATTTCCAGATTTCGCGTTTAGCACGCAATACACGAACTTCAAAACGTAGTTGATCACCCGGCTCGACCACCCGTCGAAAACGCGCATTATCAATACCGGCAAAATAAAATAACGTGCCTTTTTCCGCTGAAGTATGGGTAGATTTATAAGCTAATATCGCGCCAGCTTGCGCCATTGCCTCAATGATTAATACGCCTGGCATGACCGGACGTCCAGGAAAATGCCCATTAAAAAACGCTTCATTCATAGAGACATTCTTTAGTGCCACTAAAGATTTATTTAACTCCATATCAAGCACGCGATCGATTAATAAAAAAGGATAGCGATGCGGCAATAATTTTAATATTTCATGTATATCCATCACATGTTTCATAGTTGTCTCTCTGTTAATTCTTTTATAGTGGATTCTAACGCTTTGACACGTGCCATTAATTGCTCTAACCGATAAAAACGCGCATTATTTTTACGCCATTCTTGCACTGGCAAAGCACCAACAACACCAGAGGAATACATGCCAGGTTCTCGGATTGATTTTGACACACCGGTACCGGCAGTAATCATCACTTGATCGGCAATGGTAATATGACCAGCAATAATCACACTACCGCCTATCATACAGTATTTACCAATTACCGCACTGCCAGCAATGCCAACACAACCAGCAATAATCGTATGATCACCAATTTTAACATTATGGGCAATTTGAATTTGATTATCTAACTTAACCCCGTTACCAATCACCGTATTTTCAATCGCACCACGGTCAATAGTAGTATTGGCACCAATATCTACGTCTTCCCCTATTTCGACCGTACCTAATTGCGGTACTTTATGCCAGGTGCCTTTTTGATTGGCAAATCCAAAACCTTCGCTACCAATCACCGCGCCGCTGGCAATACGGGTGCGTTGGCCAATCTGGACGTGATGGCAGAGTGTGACTTGCGCATCTAACCATACTGCTGCGCCTATCTGCACATCATCTTCGATAATACAGCCAGGCCGAATCACTGCTTGTGCCCCTATCGTCACTCGATTACCAATAACACAATTCGCACCTATACTAGCTGAAGCATCTATCTGACAATCTTTTCCTATTACCGCTGTAGGATGTATCCCAATCACTGCTGGCTCTTGCTGCACAAAAAATTCTGCGATTTTGGCATAAACGTAATAAGGATTACGGCTAATCACCGCCACCACTTGCTCAGGACAAGATGCAGCATCTGCCTCGGATAAGATAACCGCAGAAGCTTGCGTATCAGGTAAAAATTTTCGATAGAGCGCGTTAGTTAAAAAAGTGATGCTGCCCGGCTTAGCTTGCTGAATAGGACAAACAGCGCTAATTAAGCGGTCAGAATCTCCTTGCAAAGTAACGTCTAACCCTTTAATTAATTGAGATAAGGTATATTGCATAGTGGTATCAGTGGTGGAGCGATAGGTCAAAATTTATTTGTTGTTATGGGTTTGAAGGTGCTAATAGAGTAACCCCCTCCCGCCCTGTCGGGCACCCTCCCCCGTAAACGGGGAAGGGGTTAAACATCGCAGTCCTGATTAATTCTAAGACCTGCAGATTACTCTCTCTAGGGCTTGATAATCTCTCTACCTATAGAGATTATTATATAGCCGTTTGATTAAATTGCTTTGCAACATCTTTGGTAATATCAGAACCTTTCGTGCCTTTCACATATAAGACAGCTTGGGTGTCTAAAATTAAATCAAAGTTTTGTGCGTTAGCAATCGAAGTAACAATTGTATTCAAATCACCCATAATTTTTTGCATGGCTTGATTTTGAGCTTTTTGCAAATCTTGTTGATAAGAAACAACTTGCTTTACTAAATCAGCTCTTTCATTAGCAATTTTCTTCTGGGTAGCATCTTTATCTTTCTGACTTAAGGTTGGCGCATCTTTCTTAAACTTATCCATTTCAGCTTGTAATGCTTGTTGCTCGTCATT
>DATAXC010000083.1:0-3412 GCA_036266895.1 Gammaproteobacteria bacterium | reverse complement strand
TGACCCAAAATCAATTCCAGAAACTTGTGAATGGTGTGCTTTAACATCTCTCTGTCGAATGAAAGAATTACCGTTGCCCACAGGTTTCAGTAATTGAAAACCCAATGGACAATAAATTATTAAAAGATAGGTCAATATAGTATTATGAAGCCAACTTTAGCTCACCAGGACCAAGCTCAACGCCAACAAGCGTTGGATGCCAGCCAATCTTTTATTGTCCAAGCACCAGCAGGTTCTGGCAAAACAACCTTATTAATCCAACGATTCCTGACTTTACTAAATTATGTCAAATCGCCAGAAGAAATCTTAGCCGTTACCTTTACCAAAAAAGCTGCAAACGAAATGCGTATCCGCATCCTTGGCGCTTTGAAAGAAGGGTTATACCATCCTGAACCCGAATCGGCTAGCGCTAAACAAACGTGGCTGCTAGCAAAAAAAGCACTGAAGCGGGATCAACAATACCATTGGGATATTATTAACAATCCTAATCAATTGCGAATTCAAACGATTGATTCATTATGTGCTTATTTAACGAAACAATTGCCGCTACTTTCACATTTTGGCTCATCACCTGACATTGCCGACACCCCTACGTTACTCTATCAGGAAGCGGTTCAAGAAGTATTAAGCCATGTAGAAGAAAATCTTGCTTGGTCAAATGCCATTGCTAAACTTCTCTTGCATTTAGATAACGATCTAAATAAGTTACATGATTTATTAATAGCGTTATTGGCTAAGCGTGATCAGTGGTTACCCTACATTCATCTTGATCTCAATGAAGAGGATATCAAAAAACAACTCGAGTATCACTTATCACTCGTGGTTGAAGATAATCTCAACTGCACTCATGATCTATTTCCCATACAGGTACATTCGGAACTTTGCGCCATTGCTTGTTATGCAGCTAATAATATGGCAGCTCGTCAAGCTACCTCCACTATTTTAGCTTGTAAAGATTTATACCTGTTGCCAGGAAGTGCTGCAGCCGACTTTCCAACATGGCTTGGGATTGCCACCCTTCTTTTAACGGATGATCACACTTGGCGAAAGCAATTTAACATTAGTATTGGGTTTCCTGCTCCATCACACGCAAAAAATCCTCAAGAAAAACGTCTTTTTAACGAATACAAACAGCGTGCTTTAGCTCTCATAAATGAACTTCAGACTTATGAAGAATTAAGGCTACGATTAACTAAACTTTTTTATCTCCCAGAATCGAATTACAAAGAAAAGCAATGGGAAATTTTACAAGCTCTTTTACAAGTATTAAAAATCTGTGCAGCGCAATTGCGTATTACTTTTCAACAGTATGGAAAAATTGATTTTATTGAAAATACGCAAGCAGCTATCACTGCCTTAGGCAATGACGAATACCCGACTGATCTTGCATTAGCTCTAGATTATCAAATCCGCCATATTTTAGTAGATGAATTTCAAGACACCTCACTGACGCAATATCAACTACTAGAAAAGCTAACGATAGGATGGGAAAGTAATGATGGTCGAACGCTTTTTATTGTTGGTGACCCAATGCAATCCATTTATCGCTTTCGAGAGGCGGAAGTAGGGTTATTCATTCGTATGCGAGAGAAAGGAATAGGTCATATCAAATTAACACCACTCACATTAACGATGAATTTTAGATCAACCGCCAAAATAGTTGCCTGGAATAATCATCACTTTCAAGGAATTTTCCCTAGTTCCAATGACATTGCCACAGGTGCGGTCACTTACAATTCAAGTGTCTCCAATGATCAAATATCGAGTGATGATAACAACTCTATCATTAGTCTCTCTGGATTTGTGAATGCCATGAGTGATGCACAAGCTAATAAAATTGTGTCTCTCGTTAACTATCATAAAATAATTTACCCCACACAAAAGATAGCTATCTTGGTTCGTGCCCGGCATCATTTGCAAAATATTCTTCCAGCTTTAAAACAAGCTCAGATTCCTTATCGCGCTGTTGAAATTGATCCTTTAGCAGAAAAACAGACTATTCAAGACCTACTGTCACTAACAAGCGCTTTACTACATCCCGCTGATCGTATTGCGTGGCTAGCTATTTTACGTGCACCTTGGTGCGGATTGACCTTAGAAGATTTATTAATCATAGTAAATAACAATCCTCATATAGCCATTTGCGAGCAACTTAATCGTGAAGAAATCCTAAAACAATTAGGTGCTACCGCCCAAAAAAGACTGAGCACTGTCCTTCCTATATTGAAATCGGCGATGTTAAACCGCAACAGACATGATACTCGTTCATGGATTGAAAATACTTGGATGGCTCTTGGAGGTCCCGCTTGTTTGCAAACCATTTCAGAGCTTGATGATGTGAGTGCTTTTTTTAAATTATTGGAAGAATTTGGAAAAAATAGCGCCTCATTAAGTATTAAAAATTTAAAAACCAATATTGAAAAATTATTTGCAATACCTCATGATGATGAAACCCCAGTCCAAGTCATGACAATACATAGCGCTAAAGGACTTGAATTTGACACTGTCATTTTACCCCATCTAGAGCGAAAAAATGCCAGCGATGGCAATCCTCTCTTGTTATGGATGGAGCATCTTTTATCAAATGATAAAACTGCCCTTTTGCTAGCACCCATTCATGCCACCGGTAATGATAAAGATACTATTTATAATTATATTTATCGTCAACGACAAATTAGAGCCAATTTTGAGATTGATCGACTTTTATATGTGGCTGCGACGCGCGCTAAAAAACATTTACATTTATTATTTAGTATTCATAAAAATACTAAAGATGTCTATCAGGCTGAAGCTGGAAGTTTTTTAAAAAAACTGTGGCCATTTTTTGAAAAAAATATTGATAACATGCTATTGCATCAAGAACTTGATCCCAATACACCACTTAATTCCAACAAAGCTCCACGCTATCTTTTGCGAATAAAGCCGGATTGGAAAAATCCTGTTAACCATGCTCCTAAAATAAAAATCGCTACCCATCTAAAAGATGATGGATTTCAATTTATCGATACCAATCCTAAATTAATAGGAATGACAATACATCGCATTCTGCAATACATCTCTAATTTAGGGATTCATTGGTGGCAAAGCGCTGGCCATATAGATCAATGCAACTATATCAAGCAACATTTAATGCAAGTGGGCTCCTTACCGGAAAAGCTAGAGCCTAGTATTACTGGAACACTTCGTATTATCCAAAATGTGCTTAATGATTCTCGTGGTCAATGGATACTGCAGCCACACACCGAAGCAAAATCAGAATTCTCTATCACGGCTATGATTGACGATACCATTGAAAATCTAGTAATTGACAGAACCTTTATTGATAGCGAAGGCATACGGTGGATTATCGATTATAAAACTAGCACCCTAGGTTCTCTTGACTTAGAAAATTTTCTTGCGAAAGAACAAGAAA
>DATAXC010000080.1:0-2677 GCA_036266895.1 Gammaproteobacteria bacterium | reverse complement strand
CAATAACAGACTTTGGTTCGCCAAGAAGAACGAGTGCGAACAGACAAAGTTCAGAAACGGCTGCTGCGCCAGTTGTTCCAGCTCCCACCACATCAATTAATGCAGCACAACAACACTCACAACACTTACATGATTCAACAGCAGATATGGCGCAAGTTTTTGGGGGTCCGAATGCACTTCAAACGGGTGAAGGCAAGCCATTATTAAATAATAACCCTGTAGATACTTTAGATGGTGATAAAACAAGAGAGCGCGCACCTAGTGTCCCTGCTGTTGTAGAATCCGCCAAAAGAGAATCGCAACAACAACAAGAAGGAGAAAGTGACGATAGTGGTGGTGAACGTATGCAACGGAAAAAGTGAGAAGTATTGCCTCTCCCCTTGTGGGGACTTTGTTGAATAAATCAATACGCTGGAGTTTTTGCCTCTCCCCTTGTGGGAGAGGCCGACGCGCGAAGCGCGGCGGGTGAGGGGTGATTCGTCTCCGCAAGACGCAAAAGAGGAAGGAAAAGTTTGTTACTCGTGAACGTGCCCGCGTGCGTGCCGGTGCCCGTTTTTTCTTAGAAATTTTCATATGAATTTCCGAGAAAAGACGGGCACCGGCACGCACGCGGGCACGTTCACGATTATTAGGCCATGGTAGTTGGAAATACACCCCTCACCCGCAGCAGAGTTTACCCCGCACTTGTTGCGGGACAGCGGCCTCTCCCACAAGGGGAGAGGCAGTACTCTTCATTTTCCCATTTATTCAACAACGCCCTCTTACAGAGAAGAAGAGGCGGGTTATCTCTGATCACCTGCTATTTTTGCTGAATATTCCTTAGCAACTTTATTCATTACCGCATAATAAAGAGAAGGCCGAACCGAGCGATGCAAAGCAATAATTTTAGTTGATAAAAATAAGGTGGGTGCGGTATTGCGGCCCATGGCTAACTCATAAATCACATCCTCTGGCGTATCGGTATGATAAGCGATACCGGCCAAGGTATATTCTTCCGTAGATAAAATATCGTTAATCACACAACGGATAAAATTAGCCTCAATCACAGCATTCTCCTTTTTAATATCAAATTTCAGTAAATGAAAATAGTCTTTATGGCGTTTTTTAATGACTTTTTTTAACTTTTCACATAATTGAGCAAATAGCTCTGCTTCTAAAATAGCCATTTCATTTTTCGAAAAACCCTGGGTATCAATGCCTAATACCTGGCAAATAGCGGGGGCGGTGGTCATATGTTAACCTTAATGAATATTTATAATTAAATTTCACTTTATATGTTCAATCTGAGCAAATATATTATCTCAATCGGAATATGTAAATAGCTATTTTTTTATATTTGATAAAAGAATCGCTATAGGTATAATCGCTAGATTCTTTATATCTGTGACTCTCCATGCTAAAAAATTTAAGTGAAAACCTCATTGTCTTAATGGCAAAAGCCAGACTCAATGCTAGTGAATTAGCCAGGCTGACGGGATTACAACACACTACCATTATGCGCATTCGCAACAATGAGCAAGCAAACCCTACTATTACAACTTTATTACCTATCGCCCAATATTTTTCTCTCACGCTTAGCCAATTAATCGGTGACGAACCGCTTCCAAGAAGACGGGGTATACATGGAGACACCCAAGAAATACCTTTATTATCTTGGCACGCATGCGCTCAACTTTCGGAAGCGATCGATAAACCTGATGCAAAAAGAGTAATCACCGAGCGGCAAGTCAGCGCAAAAGCTTTTGCGCTGGTTTTAGAGAACCAAGAATTAGACGGCTTTCCTCAAAATAGTTTACTGATTGTTGACCCAGAAAAAATGCCGCATTCCGGAGATTATGTCATTGCAATCAACGTTGAGAGAAAAGTGGCGTCACTTAAAAAATTAATTATCGAGGCCGAACAAACTTACTTAAAACCACTCATCGCTGGATTAGCGCCCTGCGCATTAACAGCCGCATATGAGATTTTAGGTACAGTGGTGCAATGTAAAATTGATTTAAAACCATAACTTTTAATAAACTCGAGTAACAAAGATGCTAAACACCTTACCTTTATTTTATTTCCCATCGACTATTTGCTGGGTTGATGACGATGATTTATTCTTAACTGCTATTAATAGCACATTTGGCACACATTATCGTTGCCGTACTTTTAATACACCAGAAAAAGCTTTGCAATTTTTTACCAGCTACACGCCTGCTGTCGCACAAATTGAGTTGATACGGCCTTTTACCGAGAGCGATCTGTTTGATACCAGCCAGCATTTGCCCGTAAACTTAAATATTCCAGCAATCACACGATTAAGCCAAATGGCCAACAATTTATTAGAGATTAGCTTGTTAATCATTGATTATAGTATGCCTCGCACAAATGGTTTAGAGATATGTCAACGTTTAAAGCATTTGCCTTTCAAAAAAATTTTACTGACAGGCGAATTGACGAATGAAACAGCGCTAACCGCATTTAATCAAGGTTTAATTGATAAATTCATCAAAAAAGATCATGGCATAACTGAAACGCTAAAAAGTACAATCAATGCATTATGCGATCAATATTTTTGCGAACAAACCAATCATTTGTTGATACACATGGAAACGATAAGAAAATCACCGCTTTCTGATCCTGCATTTTGTGAATTCTTTCACACTTTACGTCAAAAGTTAAACATAAAAGAATT
>DATAXC010000072.1:0-6498 GCA_036266895.1 Gammaproteobacteria bacterium | reverse complement strand
GAGGGGAGAGGCAAAATCAGTTCACCTTAAAAGGTGGTAATATCGCCTCTCCCCTCCGTGGGAGAAGCCGACGCGCAGCGGCGGGTGAGGGGGACTCTATAAATGGTCGGAGAAATAATATGAGCTTACAGTGTGGTATTGTGGGCCTACCCAATGTAGGCAAATCAACATTATTTAATTGCTTAACCAAAGCCGGCGCACTCGCTGCGAATTATCCGTTTTGCACGATTGAACCAAATGTCGGCGTCGTTGCCGTACCTGATCCACGGCTAGATAACATTGCAAAAATTGTTAACCCACAACGCATTTTACCCACCACCATCGAGTTTGTTGATATTGCTGGTTTAGTAGCAGGTGCTGCACAAGGAGAAGGGTTGGGAAATAAATTTTTATCACACATTCGTGATACCCATGCGATTGTACAAGTGGTGCGTTGTTTTGTTGACGACAATGTCACTCATGTTGCCGGCCGCATTTCTCCCAAACAAGATATTGATGTCATTAACACCGAACTTGCGCTCGCTGATTTGGATACCATTGAACGGGCCATCCATCGCACACAAAAAACCGCTAGATCAGGTGACAAACAAGCCGCACTAGAAGCTGCGTTATTTGCGCGGATCAAACAACAATTAGATCAAGGCAAGCCGGCACGCGCATTAACTTTAACTAAAGAAGAAAAACCGTTATTACAATCATTGCATTTACTCACTGCCAAACCGACGTTGTATGTGGCGAACGTAGCGGAAAATGGTTTCACGAATAATCCCTTACTAGATGAAGTAAAAGCGATTGCTGCAAGTGAAAATGCAGAAATCGTCGTAGTATGCGCTTCGATTGAAGCAGAAATTGCTGAATTAGATGATGCTGAGAAAGCATTATTCTTAGAAGAATTAAAATTAGAAGAACCGGGCTTAAATCGTTTAATTCATGCTGGCTATCGTTTATTACATTTAGAAACTTATTTTACCGCCGGCGAAAAAGAAGTACGCGCGTGGACTATTCCTGTTGGTACCACTGCACCACAAGCTGCGGGCGTGATTCATACTGATTTTGAAAAAGGGTTTATTCGTGCTGAAGTGATAGGGTATGAAGATTTCATTCGCTGTAAAGGTGAAGCGGGCGCAAAAGAAGCAGGTAAATGGCGCTTAGAAGGGAAAGAATATATTGTGCAAGATGGCGATGTGATGCACTTTAGGTTTAATGTGTAAACCCTTTATTCAAATCAAAAGAACTTCGCATCCGCTAACAGAAGGCGTTGGGTTTAACCGCAGACGGAACCGCTCCTGCGATCGGGCGTCGCATCCCTGCGACGCACGGTCTGCTCGTTAAACCCAACGCCTTCTGTTAGCTCGTTCAATGTACTTTTGATGCGAGGGAAAAGCTTTTTTCTTCTGACATACATGGCATTGAGCAACAGCTAGTGGACCAAATTTTTTCTGTACGCTGAAAAATAATTAAGGCCATGGCCAAGTTTCTCCCCTCCCCCGTTTACGGGGGAGGGGTCGGGGGAGAGGGCATGCTTACCTGGCGCCCTTCACTTCCCCCCGCTTTATCGCCTCCAAACCACGCTGATAAATGGCTTGTTCAGGGAGCAACAGTTTCTTCTGTTCTTGCCGCGTCAACACTAACGGCAACAGCGGTGCCATCGTAGGCATTTGAATATAGTATTGACAGCGCTCAGCAATATTTTCACGATAATAAGCGCCGCCATAACCGACAAATCGCGTCACTAAATCATACACCGACAAATCATTTAACCCATCACCAATATAAATTAACTTTGGATGTTTTAGTTTAATTTGCGCAACAATTTCTTGTTTGCCCTGATTATGAATTAACGGTGAATGATGATCGTAATCTAAATATTTTTTCTGTGTATCAAAAAAAACTTTCACTGCAAAAATATTTTCTGCTGGTACTTGTAATAATTGACCAAATTTTAATACCGCTGGATAAACGCCTGCAGAAACAATATAAATTGTTTTTTTCAAACGTTGTAACAATTGAATAATTGCATGCGCATCAACAGTTTGATGAATAAAATATTCTTGACCTAACGCATGCACTTGTTCTTGTGTTGGGCGAATTAACTCTAATCGCTGTTCATAGAGCGCGGGATTAATGCCAATGCTGCCCATCGCTGCAGCGGTAAGCGTTTGCACTTGATGATAAACGCCATTATGTCTTGCCAATTCATCAACACCTTCAATACTGCTTAAAGTGCCATCACAATCAAAGATAATCGCTGAAACAGGTGTTTCTAGTTGCCAGGGCATGCGCTATACTTCCTAAAAAATCGAGCGTGTTTATTTAACAGTGTCAGGCGAGGCGAGCTGCCGGGCAGTATTATTTTTTATTCTATCCGGGAACCAGCTAACAAATCTGAATTGAGCCATCTCACTGCAAAGGTATGTCATTTTTTTAGAACATACCTCTCTGATGAGATGATGCAACTTTATTGGTTAGCTCATTCCGGATAGAATAAAAAATAATACTGCCCGGCAGCTCGCCTCGCCTGACACTGTTAAATAAACATTCTCAAAATCATTGGGGTACTTATGTTTAAAATCCAAACGTTAAATACTATTGCAACTACAGGATTAAATCAATTTCCACATGACTTATATGAAATTGCGACAGATATACAGCATCCGGATGCGATCTTAGTGCGTTCCCATGCCATGCATGACATGACGATAGCCAATAGCGTTAAAGCAATTGGCCGCGCCGGTGCCGGCGTTAATAATATTCCAATCACCTTGCTGACGCAACGCGGTATTCCCGTTTTTAACACCCCTGGCGCAAATGCCAACGCGGTCAAAGAATTAGTGATTGCCGGCATGTTATTAGCTAGCCGCAATATTTGCCAAGCCTGGCAGTATGTTAACCAATTAACTTGTACCGGTACACTATTAGAGCAAACTATTGAACAAAACAAAAAACAATTTGTCGGCTTTGAATTAGCCGGTAAAACGTTAGGCGTGATTGGCCTCGGCAGTATTGGCGTTAAAGTCGCCAACACCGCTATCAATTTAGGTATGCGCGTCATCGGTTACGATCCAGAAATTACCGTGAATCGAGCGTGGGAATTATCTGCCAATGTACAACAAGGACGCAGTATTGATGATTTATTAATGGAAGCAGATTTTGTCAGTTTCCATGTACCCTTAACAGAAGCGACTAAACACATGATTAACCCTGCTCGCTTGCAATTAATGAAACCAGGTGCTGTATTATTGAATTTTGCGCGTGATGGATTAATTGAAAAATCAGCATTGCTAGCCGCCTTAAATGAAAAAAAAGTTTATGCTTATATCAATGATTTTCCTTGCAGTGAATTAAAAAATCATCCACGCGTGATTAGTTTGCCGCATATTGGCGCCTCCACCGAAGAAGCAGAAGAAAATTGCGCGGTCATGATTAGCAAACAAATACGACAGTTTCTAGAAATAGGCACGATTATTAATTCAGTAAATTTTCCAACAGTAGATCTTGCGCCATTAAATAGCGGTGCGCGTTTAACTATCGTCAATGCCAATGTACCCAATATGGTAGCGCAAATTTCCACGAAATTGGCAAATGCTAAATTAAACATTATTAGTTTATTAAATAAATCACGGGATGATATTGCTTACACCGTGATTGATGTACCACAATCACCGGATCAAGCTACTTTGGAAGAAATGAGAAAAATAGAAGGCGTCATTCAGTTGCGGTTAATAAGTACGAATGGTAAATAAATCATCTAATTTTACGACATTACTAATTAAGTCTTCTGAATACATAGTTTTTTTAAGGCCTGCTGCCGCAATCATTACCATAAATAATTGTTTATGTGTGCGAGTAATTTTATCAAATACCAGCATTTTTCTCTTTAATTTTTCAGCGTATTGCTTGTCAATAGCAAATGGCTGTTCAGTATACTTGATTTCACACAAAGTAATTGCGCTATCTTGTCGGTCAAACACTAAATCTATTTGTGCTCCTTGTTCTTCTGAACCTTTTCTTGGCATATAACGCCATGGCGATGCCAAACTTTCTTCTTCAATGCTAAGTGCATATTTAATTTGACTAATATGCTTATAACAAATATTTTCAAAAACATAGCCTAGCCAATTAAAGTATTCTGGCGTATTAATCTTACTTTTCCAATATTTGGCTGCAGGATTTTGTTTTAACTTATTTTTAATCGGTGCAATCCACTTAAGATAAAAATAACAATATTCATCTGATATCCTATAAATAATGCCTATTTTTTTATGCTCAAAAGGAACATAGCTGCTAATAAACCCAGCATGCTCTAAATCTTCTAACCTTTGTGTAAGTCTGCCACCTTTTCCGGTTAATTTATTTTTTTTATCAATAAAATTGCGTGGCACGCCATCTTTGTGCGCTGCCATTAAGGTAACAATTTCCAGATATTGTTCCGCCTGTTCAAACAAAGAATAAAAAATTTCTTCAAATTCATCAAAAAATATACCCGTAGGATGGAAAAATAAATTATCAATATTTACATCAATGGAATGTTTTTTATTGATATTTTTCAAATAAAAAGGGACTCCCCCAGTTACCATATATAATTTTGTTATTTGCTCAATACTGCAGGAATAACCCAAATATTTTAAATACAGGCTCGTTTCATATAGATTAAATGGCAATAAATTAATTTTTCGTGTTACCCTATTATGTAATCCACCTCGATTTTTTATAATTTTTTTAATTATCCATGCCGCCGCTGAACCACAAGCGATTAATTTAATACGATTATCATTTACCCAATATCTATTCCAAAAATATTCTAACGTAGCAATAAATCCAGATTTTTTAGTAGCCATCCAAGGTAGCTCATCAAAAAACAATATGATTTTCTGTCCTTGTGGAATACGTGATATTGCTCGAGTCAACTCATCAAAAGCTTCCATCCAATTTGCTGGCATCTTAAGAGAAGCGCCCTGATAAAATGTCTCACCTAATTCGTGCATAAATCTTGCTAACTGCTGACTTAATGTACCTTTATAAATACCTGTTGTTTGAAAGTAAATTGCTGCTGCTTTTTCCTGAAAAAAATTCCTAAGCAGATAAGTTTTACCTACCCGTCTGCGCCCATAGACTGCTATAAATTCCGCTAGATTAGAAGAATAAACTTCTTCCAATGTTTTCCTCTCTCTTTTTCTGCCAATGATTTCGTTCAAACCAGCCTCTCTTGTTGTTAGGGCGTTGTTAGGGGATTACATATTGGTTACTGGGACACTGATAAGGATACTATAAGTGTCCCAGTAAATCAAATTTTTAGTTTACTGGGACACTTATAGGGATACTATAAGTGTCCCAGTAACCAAAGAATAAAGAAGCGGGGGAAAGGTACAGGTAAAGAATATGACTCAATTGCGGTTAATTAAAAATCATAGGTAATCAATTTTAACTGCTTTTTTGCAACAACAGGAATAGCAATAATGCCTTTTAATTTCATACTGATTTCGCGCGCTTTATGTATAGGCACCAACAAGGTATGAAAACCATCTTTAAGCGACATACCGGCTTTATAATCAGGGTTTAATTTGTTTAATGTGTCAACGTGTAAATCAGTTGATTTGGCGACATGGGTTAAATTCACGGATTTTTTAAGTTTCACTTCAGTAAAATACGGTTGATTGGTTACATTTGGCAAACGCACGCCATATTTTTCTGGATTACTGATAATCGCTGCCACCGCTAACAATTTTGGCACATAATATTTTGTTTCTTTTGGTAAAGGTAATTGCCAAAAACTATTTTTACCCGTACGCTTTTGCACGGATTGCACACGCCCTTGACCGCAATTATAGGCGGCCATCGCCAAATACCAATCATTCTTAAAATATCGGCCTAAATCTTTAAAATAAGCCATCGCTGCTTTTGTCGAAGAAACAATATGACGACGTCCATCGTAACCGGATTTTACTTTAACCCCTAATTCATTAGCAGTACCTGACATTAATTGCCAAAGTCCGCTTGCGCCTTTATGCGAACGATCTTTTGGATTAAATTCACTTTCAATAAAAGGAATCAGCGCAATTTCTGCTGGTAACCCATTTGCTTGCACTTGTTGATAAATATAATAGATATACGGCGTCGCTGCTTCCAGAATTTGATTAAACTTTTCTGGCTCAGCTAATAGTTTGCGAATTTCCGCTTGAACACGCGCTGATTGCACCTGGTGATCAAGTTCAAATTCGCTGCGGATGTTATGCCAAACAGAGTCATTCGATTCAACAGGGACGACATCGGTGACATCGACCATAGTTAAATACGTGACATTCATGTTGCGATTATTCAAAGCGATGAATAACAAACTGCAACTTAGCATAAACACTGCTAGATTTTTTGAAAACTTTATTATTAATTGCATGCGGCCATGGTACAGGAAAATACTGCAAATGGCAAGGTTAGTGGCTTATTTTTGATCGATTTATGATCTATTTATTTAAGGTTTTCTTAATTATTTTATGGTTAACA
>DATAXC010000065.1:0-4397 GCA_036266895.1 Gammaproteobacteria bacterium | reverse complement strand
CGCTGTTAATTGTTTGTTTTGAGTTACCGTTAAACGTTGCGACTTTCCATTGGCCATATCGGGTTAATTTCATTTTAGGCAGCTTATTCATTACGTTAGGTTTCGCCGGCATGTATTTTGCTACTGATATTTGGCATCTGGTGTTGTTGACAGTCTGTTGGACAATAGGCGAAATGATTCTGTATCCGGCTACCAGTAGTTTTATTACGGATATTGCGCCAGAAAACCATCGTGGCAGTTATATGTCTTTGCATAGTACTAGTTTTAACTTGGGCATGTTATTTGGCCCGTGGAGTGGTGCGATGATCATGGAATCGTTTGGATCATCGAGTTTATGGTTGGCTTGCGGTGTGTGGGGATTAGTTTCGATCGTGATTTTCTATCGGTTGGGTGAACCGCGTAAGATTGTCGTGGGAGAGGGAGAGATGGAGGAGAAGGGAGGAGGGCGAGATACTTATACAGAACCATCACCTTGGGCTGCGACAGCTATGCCGCTTGCGGAAGAAGGCGAAGGCGGGAAGTAAGGTAGGGTGGGCAAAGCGCAGCGTGCCCACCACCATCATTATCTCTAAGAAGCAACTTCTTCTTCCTTGTTCTCCTCTCTTTCCTCTTCTTTCTCTTCTTCTTCCTTCACAGTAAACGAAGAGCCGCAACCACAAGTGGTCTTTGCATTCGGATTACGAATAATAAACTGCTCGCCTTCAATATCTTCTTTATAGTCGATTTCTGCACCAGCTAAATACTGCAAGCTGAGCGGGTCAACCAATAATTGCACTTGCTGCTCTCCGTCACCTACTGTCTGGCTAACCACAGTATCATCTTCTTCAATCGTTTCATCAAATTTAAAGCCATATTGATAACCGGAACAGCCGCCGCCGGTAATAAATGCGCGTAATTTTAAATTAAAATTACCTTCTTCTTGAATAAGTTCCCAAACTTTTGCTGCTGCTTTACTAGTAAAAATAAGTGAAGCTGACATAAGAAACCTCTTTAATTATTTTCAATATCTATGCAACAATACGTCGCTCATAAGGAGTGACTTTTATGTTGTGGATCAAAGCTTTTCATCTCATTTTCATGGTTACGTGGTTTTGTGGTTTATTCTATTTACCGCGCTTATTTGTTTACCATGCCATGGCCACCGATGCGGTCGGCATTCAGCGGTTCAAAATAATGGAAAGGAAATTATACTATGGAATTGCCACGCCCGGGGCAATTTTTACGTTATTACTAGGCGGCTGGCTGCTCAGTTTTAACCCACAAGGTTATATGCAAACCGGTTGGATGCATATGAAATTGACATTGGTGCTGTTATTAGTGGTTTATCATATTTATTTGGGTCGGTTATTGTATGTTTTTAAAGTTGATCGTAATCGGCACAATCACGTATTTTACCGGATTATCAACGAAATTCCGGTGATTTTTTTAGTGGCGATTGTGGTGTTGGCGGTGGTGAAGCCGTTTTAAATGCGTAAAAAAGCAAACACCTTTTCAGCCGCTTTTAACGTCTTCTCAATTTCGACATCCCCATGCGCTGCAGAAACAAAGCCAACTTCATAAGCAGACGGGGCCAAATAAATGCCTTCACGTAACATGCCATGGAAAAACTGCTTAAATCGGTTAATATCACAGGCTTTTACATCTTGTTCATTGGTGATTTTTTGCCCATCAGTAAAAAACAGCCCAAATATACTACCCACCACCACCGCATGCAGCGGCACATTTGCAGCTTTAGCAATACTCAATAATCCTTGTATCAATTGCTGGGTTTTCGCTGCTAACTGCGTATAGAAATCCGGTGCAGTAACCAGAGCCAACGTAGCTAAACCCGCTGTCATGGCAATCGGATTACCAGACAAGGTACCGGCTTGATAAACCGGGCCAAGCGGTGCGATCGACCGCATAATATCTGCTCGACCACCATAAGCAGCGGCTGGAAAGCCACCACCGATCACTTTACCTAAAATAGTTAAATCAGGCCGCACGTTAAAATGAGCTTGCGCGCCGCCTAAACCGACGCGGAAACCGGTAATCACTTCATCTAAAATCAATAAGCTGCCATATTGGTCACATAAGGCACGTAATCCAGCTAAAAATCCGGGTGCGGGTAACACTAAATTCATATTCGCTGCGATCGGTTCAACAATCACTGCGGCGATTTCATCACCGTGGTGTGCAAATAAATCCGTCACGGCATCCAAATCATTAAAATCAGCGACTAATGTATGTTGGGCGACACTTGCAGGTACGCCAGCAGAACTCGGTACACCAAAAGTCAGCGCGCCTGATCCAGCCGCAACTAATAAACTATCAGCATGCCCATGATAACAGCCAACAAATTTCAGTATTTTATCGCGCTTGGTATAACCTCTAGCGAGACGAATCGCACTCATCGATGCTTCTGTACCGGAGTTCACAAAACGCAGCATTTCGATAGTTGGCATCAGTTGGCAAATTTTCTCAGCCAAGCGTAATTCGATCTCAGTGGAGGCGCCAAAACTAAAACCACGTTGTAAGGCGTCAGTGACCGCTACCAATACAGCAGGATGCGCATGACCAACAATCAATGGCCCCCATGAGCAAACATAATCCACATATTCCTGGCCATCCACATCAGTCAAATAAGCCCCTCGACCAGCTTGAATATATGGCGGCTCGCCTCCCACTCCGAAAAAAGCACGTACCGGTGAATTAACACCGGCTGGCATATATTTTTGTGCTTGAGTAAATAACGCTTGTGATTGACTCATGCTAGGGTCTCCAGTAAATTTACCGGGATTATAAAGAAGAAGACCCGCAACTGCGAGGATATATTGAAGATATATTGAGGTATTTATGACTTATAAACGCTATATGTGCCTACTCTGTGGCTTTATTTATGATGAGGAATTGGGTTGGCCAGACGATGGCATTCCTGCCGGCACACGTTGGGATGATGTGCCTCCAGCTTGGCAATGCCCGGAATGTGGTGCCACCAAAGATGATTTTGAAATGGTGGAGATGGCGTAGAAGATTACCCCTCACCCGCCGCGCTTTGCGCGTCGGCCTCTCCCACAAGGGGAGAGGCAAAAGCTCTCTAGGCGTATTTATTCAACAACGCTCCCACAAGGGGAGAGGCAAAAGCTCTCTAAGCATATTTATTCAACAACGCTCCCACAAGGGGAGAGGCAATACTCTTCACTTTCCCATTTATTCAACAACGCCCCTTGTGGGAGAGGCCGACGCCATTAGCCTGTAGGTTGGGCTGAGCTTGCGAAGCCCAACATTGGCGGGAGAGGGTGGTCAAAAACTCACAACACCTCAAAACCATGATAATCATGCCAGGGCAATTCCTCTCTCGTAACCGCGGTCACTTTAGCCAACACTGGTCCGCGTTTTAACCAGACATACAATTGCTGCACTTGCTCTTCTTCCCCACAAGCAACTACCTCAACACGGCCATCTGGCAAATTTTTTGCCCAACCAGTCAAACCCAACTTCAACGCTTGCTCTTCCGCTGAAGCGCGATACCAAACACCTTGCACATGACCCGATACATAGCAATGGATACAAATTTTCATGTTGTCTTATCCTTTTTTTATGCTTCTAAATACCACGACCTCGCGATGACCAAGCTTACCCGTAGTAACGATTTGAAATTTTGTTTTTAATTCAGGTGGCAATGCTTGAAAAGTAGTCGTTCGGGTAACAAAAAATCCTGGGCCTACAAACGCTTGCAATCCTATTTCATCATCAACAAAAATAGGCAGTTCAGATTGCTGCATATGAATCAAATATTTGATGACTAACCGATCCGGTGGTTCTTTATAAAAAATTAACGGTGCACCAGCGTGCACGCGTTGCTGTTCTACCGTTGTTACAAAATCACGTGCTCGTTCAAAATAAAGCTCTATCGGTTCAACAATAGCAATATAACTCCATACAAAACTGCTGGTTGCAATGAATAATATAGCGCCAGTCGCCATTTCAATATTTTTTCTTCGCCAGCAACAAACAATGATAATAAATTGCAATGCAAACAACACTAACATGATTGGCAGATAAGCAATCGCAAAATCCAATTGTTGTATTTGTGTATAATAAAACAAACCCGCGGTTAATAAGCCGAATAACAGAGGTGCAAAATAAAATAATCGTAATAATATTTGGCGCAATATTAAATAATATTTTTCATTGGTTGTGGCTACCAAAGGATACGCGGCTAACAATGCAATCGCGGGTGTTAAGGGGAGAATGTAACGTAATTTTTTATCGCCTGGAATACTCATGCCAATTAAAATAATCAATGCCCAACCCAGTAATTGAAATAACAATAAATGTGATGATTTTCTGTGTTGCAAAATACCAATCATGACTAAAGCAGTGATAGGAAAACTAATGGCATAACTATCTAAGCC
>DATAXC010000063.1:0-19786 GCA_036266895.1 Gammaproteobacteria bacterium | reverse complement strand
ATTAACATTAACGAACTGTACGATAACAGGTTATTCTACATATACATTTACGCTTGGTAAATGTAAAAAACTGACTATCATTAATTGTAAAGGATTTGACGGTGCTGGTTATAATTTTTGGCAATTGATTGATCATATGCCGATGTTGGCTGAATTGAATATTCAATCTACCATGCTTGGTTGGCGTGACCTGGCTGATCGTCATTTGCTAGATGAAAAGATTCTTGAACATATTGTCACTATCAGCTTAATAGGATGCACGTTTAAATCTGGTCAATTGGAAGCGCTGTTTTCACTTACGCCGCATTTGAAAAAATTAACTATCAAACATTGTAGAGGGTTTGTAGGAAATAAAATTACCAAACCTGCTTTTGCAGAATTGGAAACTTTGGATTTAACCGGTTCAGATATTTCTGGGGAAGTATTGGCTGCAATATTGTGGCAAACAAAAAAGCTTGATCGGTTAATATTGGATAACTGTCAGCGTATTGGAATAAATAATGATGCGGTCTCAGTCGATTGGGTATCTATCAAGCTAGATAAATTACGTTACTTTAGCGCTTCTCATGCGACATTAGTAAAATTACAATTTTTATTTATTATATATGCGAGTAATCAACTTGAAAAAATCTTTCTTGATGGTTGTCGATGTTTTGATATGGTGTTCAATTATGCGGCGCTCAATTTCATTCATCCGGCCAGATTTGCTAAGCTTAAGGTGTTGTACCTGAATGGTTCTAATATAAGATGGCATATATTGCATCGTTTCATTGCAGATGCGCAACAATTAGAAGAGTTAAATGTTTTAAATTGTGCACAGATCGCTGAAAAAATAGAGCAGATGCTGCCGAATTTTAATTATTCTTTTCCTAAATTACGCATATTCGATTGGGATCGAGATACCAATTCGAACTTTCTTCCGGTTGCGCACGGAATTGAACATGCCGCACCTTTGCTGATTAAAAAAATCAAATCAAATAACGCAAGTCAAGATGATCATTTTTCTAAACAAGTTAATTCAGCTCAATATCTTCGTAAGCGACAACCTGATCATATCGAGCGAGATATTTACCATCAAGTTACTAATCATAACCTCCCACTGACTATGCAGCGCGTTTTTACCGCATTGGCACCAGGTAAATCTGATCCGCATCCGATGTTTGATCGTGATCAAGTCTTTACTACTTATCAGTTTGATGCAAATGGAGATGTGCAATTTATTGAACCGCATCCGACAGAACAAGATAAATTAACGCCTATCTCTCCGCAGTGGCTGAATAATCTTGAATCGGAAAATTTAAAGCGCTATAAAAAATCCAATCATCATTTAGGTCAGTGTGATCTTGAATTAACAACGCAATGGCAAGCGTTGCCGTCAAAACAAGCTAATGAACGCATTCACGCAGTTTGCCTATTGCCGACCGTTAAAAAAGAAAATATAGAATTTGGTTTTTTTCAAGCGACAAGAAAGCATTACGTACGTTTATTGCCTGGCCATGCTCCTATTAGCGTATGGATGGGCTTTATACAAGAAACGCTTCAACCAGCCGTTCTGCAGACACCTTGGTTACCGCAAATTTGGCCCGCGGTTAGTAAAGACGATTTACGTCAGTTGATTCAAGATATCAGTAAAACTTTTCGAAAAAATGCTGATGGTAGTCTAATTTTTTCTAAGGAAAATAAAAATCTCAACTATATATCAAAAGCGCTAGCAGCACGCTTAAATAAAATACGCGCTGCTTCTGATTATGAAAAAGCGCTAGCAATACAAGATTTATGCCGCGGTTTTGATGAAAAAAATGCTAAAAAATGTCCGCCCATTGCTGGAGAAAGTGACTGGAGCTTTTTTTGGCGCGTATTGCTAGCAGAAACAGGCGCTTGCTGGCTGCGTACACAAGCGGCTTTTGCTATTTTAGCACCGTTAATCCGCTTGAATTTACGAATGGCGCGTAATCCCTTGCACCGTTTTGGCGAAGTATGGACAAGTGATGCCCAAGGTTGGTTGCAAAGTGATTTAGGGGGTTATGATAGTACAACAAATATTATTGAGCCGCAGAAGTCGCCCGTAATTAAGCAGAAAACAGACAAAGTAGTAGCAGAACTTAGTCAAGAAAATGACTTGTCATCTATGCCGCAACCGCATCCAAATTTGATCACTTGGCAAACGGTCGCGCCACCGTTTACCGTCAAAACGATACCTGAGTTAGTGGAATGGGTGATGCAACAGGCGGCTGCATTACCAGCAGGCAAACAAAAAATTGAATTAATTTTTTCTGAGGCGGCTGCCATCGAAGCCTTTTCACTAGCGGCATCCAGTTGGGCGGCGCAACAAACCACACCAGTCCATTGCCTGTATATTCCAGATGTGAAGTATCTAGTTCCTCGGGCCATTCATATTGCTGCAAATGAGCGTCTCTATGTGCCTAGCGCACCGCTACAGTTTTTACAACCACTACCCACGCATGCGGATGCTAGAAATTTATTTATTGTTAATTGGCAACATTACAATGCAAGTGCAGTCGGTGCGCAATCATTATTAGATAATCATGAACGTCAATTGTTTAATACGAAAGTGCCCACTAATACGATCGTGATTAGCGCAGTTCCGATTGCAATAGAGATGCAATTAAATAATGATTTTTTGTCGAGACAAACATTGCGCGTTACTGTGCCGAATTTGGCATATGAAAATACATTAAATTGTGAGCCAGTAGATATTGCGTCCATTCAATTTGAAGATAAATTATTGGTTCCGCTCTATCACTCTATTCGTTGGAAAAGTAATTTATTAGGCACCCCCTATGCAAAAGGACATATTTATCAAGTGTTATTAGGTAAATTGAAAGATGCGATACTGCAACAAAAAACCGGTATCGTTTTGATTAATCCGCCGCAGCAGATACCCGAATTTCGTGTATTTTGGCATGAGGATTTGATCACGCATCGTCGCTTTTTTTGTAATGGTGAATGGCAGAAATTGCCAGATGGTTTTACTGTAACGCTAGCAAAAAGTGATTATACTTGGGAAAATGCTAAAAATTTAATTGTCACGCCATATATTGCTGACAATCCGCTACCTACGCAATTTTCACTGAATGCAAAAACGCTATCGCGGCTTTTTCAAAATTATTCAGAGCAAGATCAAGCGATTTTTATGAAAAATAAGGGGTTGTTAGCCAAGCATGCCAAGTATAAACCGCATGAGCGATTGACAATATTGGTAGCGGAGACATTATCAGCAGATGGTTTAGCAGAAGTATTAGATACAGCAGCAGAGGTAAATTGTTTGTTGCATTTCGTATTGGCGCCTGGGGTTAAGTTACCTGAACAATTAATGCAGCAACTTAATCACACGCATGATGAAAATAATCTGTTAACCGAAAATAAACCACAAGCAACTCCTTTTTCTTCACCGCATCTGCAAGTGATTACGACAAATAAGATTGAATATTATGTTGCGCAGATGCGGAAAAAATATGCGACTATAGAAAAAGCGCCGGAAGTCTTATATTTCCCCGTACATGAAAAAACCAAATACGGCAATTTAGTTGAATCGATAGAACCAAAAGAAAAAAGTAAAGATAATTTTGATTTTCCGCGCATGATGAGTAAAGTGGCTGTCGCCTTGTTAGCAGGTAAATTGGTTGTGTTGTACGGTAATCCGCCGAAACAAATTATCGAACATTTAGCTACGTTGTGCGCCTCGCCAGCTTATCTGTGGATAAATGGGGAACAAAAAAATGTCAGAGGTAAGGTGGCTTTAGTGACCAACAGCAACCCGTTTCCTTATTTGTCTGCAAGATCGTATCCTATTGAGCAGGAAAGTATTTGGCAAATATTAACAGAAGAGTTTACGCCCGCTATCACTGAATCTATTCATGCGCTGTTAAAGGCAACAATTGGTGATGAAGCGTTAAACTACGATCAGTTATCTGCTATTTTTCGTTATCATGTTAAGCATCCAGAAAAAAATCCGTTTTCTCGTTTTACGCGCATGCAACTCACTGCAGATCAATTAAGCCAAGTAAAAAAAGCTTGGCAAGAAAAATTCGGCAAAAAAATTAAGCCGGTCACACCTGTTGGAAATGAACTGAATCCGGCAGGGATGACGCAAGCGTTAGAAAGTTTATCGCCAGAAACCATTGCGCGGATTATGAAAATAAAAGAAACGCTAGATGGTTCTTGGGGCGTGTTTTTAGTTGGTGAGTCAGGTACCGGTAAAACAACGTTAATAGAAGCGTATTTAAAAAAATATGTTTTGATGCTTTATGGCATCAAGGTAACTATTTTTACCGATGAAGCTGCTTTTATGGCATATCCTGCTACAGAAAAAGACAGGGCGATTTTATTTAAAGATGAGGCGAATTTAGAAGGCCCAGGTGCACATGATGATTATCTGGAATTGGCGCACACGCCACCTAAAATACGGGGTAACGTATTAACATCTTATCATCAAGTTATTTTTGCCGGTAATTTTTCACATTTTGCTCATAGGCACATGCACCCTTGCCTCAATAATATACCAACCATACAAGTTAAACCGTATACGGATGCGGCTTTAAAAAAAGAATTTATTGACCCTTTATTGGCAGCCTGTGATTTGCCTATTGATCCAGAATATATAGCCCTTTTTTTGAAGATTTATCATTTTGTACGAGCGCAACCGGCAGCGCAAAGAACAACCGCTGCATTTACCGTGCGCAATTTGCAAATGATGGTATTGGATTTAAAAGTATTAGCTAACCAATATCCTGATGTGCATGTAATGGATTTAGCTAAATACGCTGCTTATGACGTAGCAAAATGGCATGTGCGCGATAAAGAACAATTACATGCAAACTGTTTTTCTGGCGCGCCAGTGATTGAGTTAGAGCCACTGCTTAGTCCTGTGACTAAAGCAGAAAATGGATTTGTTTTAGTGCCTTCACAAGTACCGGTTTGGCAAGCATTAGATAGATTATTTGCTTTATGCGCATTAAGAGAAACGAAACCGGTTACTGATAGGTTGTTTCAGTCGGCTGGCGTACGCAGCTTGGTGTTGGAAGGGCCTTCGGGTATTGGTAAAAGTTTATTGTTACTCAGTTATGTTAAATCGCAAGGATTAATTAAAGGTGATCCGTCAAACCCACCTGATTTAGCAGTAGCAGATCAATATTTTTATCATATTACCGGTAGTAATGATGTGGAATATATTAAAGCGGCATTGTGGGATGCAGCAGACAAAGGGATGAAAGTGGTATTTGATGAAGACAATGCAGTTCAAATAGAACGGGAATGGAATTTGTTATTATCTGCGAAAGGCGACAAACCACTGCGGCGGTCAGGTTTTTGTTTGTTAGGTGCACGTAATCCAACGAAATTACAAGCCGATGATAAATATGCGAGTGTGTTTGCTTTTCGTAGTGAACAGTCAGATGCGGCAGAAAATCGTGCTATTAATATCCGCTTGCCGCATTTGGATCAACAAGATTTACTGACTATTTTCCGCCAGCGCTACCCCGCGTTAACCGATGAGACAAGCTTGATTTTAGTGAATGCTTTTTTAGATACGTTTCATTATGGTTATAAAAAACTGGAGGCACCTTTACCAACCCCGCGTGGTTTTATAGATGAAATCGATGGAAATATAGAGGAAATTTTGCGTGAGCAAGCGATGTTAGGGCAAGATAGGGTTATGCAAATTGCGCAGAATACGGATGGGAGAAGCGCGCGCGCTTGTTCTTGGTTGTCGTATAATAGTGCTGAAGCGGGTTCTTTTGGTGGATTTTTTACGCAAGCGAAGAAACCGCCCCAGGGCGAAGGATTGCGTGATGTGGAGCAAGATTTGAAACAAACACGCCCTTTTTATTAGGTTAGCAAGACGCGGAACTGTTCCTGTGAAATCGGCTAGCACAATCGCCAGTGTTGTTGTATACCCAAAGCGTTTCAATTTTAGGTGTTTAAACTAACATCTTGCAGCGACCTTGAAAAGTTTTTTTAATGAAAAATGCTCGAAATACTGCAAGTATTCCTGCGCTTTTTCATTAAAAAAACTTTCCAATCTCTTGCAATCTGTTAGTTTAAACACCTAAAATTGAAACACTTTGGGTATATGTTTAGGATAATATGCTACTTCGATGTCATCCCGCAAGCGGAGCATCTTGTCATCCCGCAAAATGTCCGCTCAAGAAAATCGAACGAAGCGATTGCTCAAGCGCGGACATTTGTGCGGGATCCGGTTTTTACCTAGCAATTAAGAGGACAACACCGGATCCCGCACAAATACCCGTGATACTACATCACTTCGTTCAAGTTTCTTGAACGGGTATTTTGCGGGATGACAAGATGCTCCGCTCGCATGTATAAATATAATGCTTTTCATAAAATCACCCCTCACCCGCCGCCTTCGGCGTCGGCCTCTCCCACAAGGGGAGAGGCAAAAAAGCTTTGTATGTATTCAACAACGTCCCCACTAGGGGAGAGATAAAAACTTTTTTCACTGGCCCGTTGGTTGGGCAAATTTACCTCTAAAAAAAGCCACAAATATTTTTGTATTTCATATTTCCTTTAATATTCTGTTAATTTTACGTCCGTATAATCTTCCCTAAACACACACAAATAACTTAAATATAGGGTAAAAAAACATGGGTAAGGTACTGATTCTTTCGGATGTTGATGATAACTTATTAGTGCAGAATGAAGGCGTATTACATATTAACAAAGCCTTAAGAAGCGCATATAAAGAACTTAGTTCGGAATTCACATGTTTGACAAAAATGGATACACATCAGATGACATTTTGTCATCCTTCTCGTGCTTATTTGATTGCTGACTCAGCAAAAGAAGAAAATATGGCTGTACCAGCTGTCTTGACGCCCATTGGTTTAATCTATCAAAAAATTCTATCACGAGAACAAGGTACTCCTTTTTTAATTAGCGATGTTTACAGTAAATTAATGAAGCCAGTCGAAGAAGCTTTTTTAACACTCAAAGACATACCTGTTGATCTCCGCAGTAAGTTAATGGGTAATCTTTCTCGTTTAATGACGATTAATGGCTTGCGATTCTTAATCGAGAAGGGTTTTATTCGAGCCGATGACCGTTGTGACATGTATGTTACAAAAGAACAGCAAGAAGAAGTCATTGCCAAAGTGGAAGCTTATTTGCGTAGTGGAGAATCTAGTTATGATTATATTTCTAGTGACTATTCTTATGAATTTATTTGTAGTGCATTATGGGAGAATGTTAGTAGGAATCTTCATGCAGAAACTTTTGCTGGATTAATTGAAAACTTTAAAAAAGAAAATCAAGATATAGAAAATAATTTGATTGGTCAAAATGCAGCTAACAAAAAACATATAGAAACATTTGCAGCAGCTGTACCTGTTTATAATCGTTATGTATCGTTGAGTTACCGCGTGCGGATAAAATTTGTAGATCAATTTGTGGCTGAAAATCCAGATAAAAAAGCTGAAGATGCTAGATTTATACAAACCAAGGGTAATGTGTATGCCGATTTGAATAATCGCCAACCATTAGATGAAGATGATATTGTCATTTTTTTTGATGATAATCCAGATGAGCTTGAAGATCTGGAGAAAAGACATGAAGAGAATGGGTATAAGCATACGCTTTACACTTCAAAGCCACCGATGTACCCGCAATTTAGTCCAGATTTTTGCATGGATCCTCAACAACTGCTACTGAGTATGCTGCGTGTGCATTTAAGAAAGTTGTCATTTTTAAAGGGCGAGCAAAAATTTTTTGATTTGACAAAAGACACGACCGAGATTTTTGATTTGTTGTTAAGTAAAGCAAACAAAGAAAAAAACTTAAACTTTGCTTTGTTGCTTTATATGATCGCTTATACGTTTAGTGATAATGAAAATAAAGAGCAAATAGAAAGTAAACTAATCACACTTTCAGCGGAAATTCATAAAAACAAATTAGTAGATCCTGCTGGCAATGAAGAATTTGATGAATGTAAAATATTTTTCAACAAATTATCTTCTTCTGGCAGTTATCAAATAAAATCAAGGTTATCTGGATGCTATTTTGCTTTGCATCGTAGTAATTATTCTAATTTATATCGAGTAGGGGATATAGGGCTTTCTGCGAATCTTCAGGTTGATGAGGATTTCCAACGTGCTATTGATTATGTGATGGAAATGGCTTCTACGCAAATTGATAATGAAGCGCATCTGGCTTATTGTCAAAAAATTCTGCAAGACGTGCAAGCTAGAGTTAATGTGCAATCATATAAGCGTTTATTAGAACAGAAACAGTCAGAATTATTTTCGTTGGCGATGTTGGCAAAAGTGTTTCGAATGGACGAAATATCTGCAGATGGGAAAGCAAAAGAAGAGATTTCTCCGCAAGCAAGAACAGATTGTTTCCGCTACTTCTTAAAACGGGCCGATACAAACTGGGAACATAAAATGCTTGAGAGTGCGTTGATCTGTTATCAAGTTGCTTATCTTATCACGCAAGATCCAAAGCATAAAGCTGCATTGGTGGAGAATATAAAAAGTCTCTATCGTGAAATTTGTAATGCAAAACAAAAAAACAAACTGGGGCGCGATGAAGTAAAAACATCTGTATGTATTGATGATACTAAACTTCAAATTATTTTTAGTTTACTGCAGAAGACGGCGAAAAAAAATCCAGATTTACAAATGGATTTAATGGACCTTTACTATCAGATTCATCAAAAAAGATGGCCTGATGTATATCATTCCAGTGTGACTTTATGTGTAGAGGCAGGAACTGATTCTGTGCCGCGTGATTTATCTAGTTTTTGCAATGTACGGGCAGATTATCCGGATACGCATACAACAGTAAGACCGAATGATTATTTTGAGACGAGGATATTGAAGAATATCAGAAATTTATTAACAACAGAGGATGTTTCTTTAACCGATGCACAAAGCACTCGATTATTGAATTTTTTACAAAAAATCCTTAATGAATTGGAATCACCGATTTATCGTAATGCTTTGGTGAACTGTATTAGGGATAAATCACCAGCGATGGCTGAAGCAATTGCGCGTGCACATGATCGGCAGGAGAGTCGTATTTCATTGGAAGTGGTGTATGTTTAGAGTACTCTCATACACCCCTAACAATTGCTGCAGCACCGCCTCATTATCTGCCCATTGCTGCCATTTTTTAAAACCACCCATGCCTAATTTCTCTGCCAATTCCAGATTACCTGCCAACCGCAATATTTTTTCTGCCAAATGTCCTTGCTGAAAAGGATCAAACAATAAACCAGTTTCTTCATCTTCTACTAACCAGGCACTGGTACCGCGTTGAATCCCAAGCACTGGCCGTGCTTGTCCCATGCTTTCTGTGATTACCATGCCAAAAGATTCCATACCGGTACTGGGAAAAATCACGCCAATCGCTTCTTGATAAAGCCGCTCTAATGCAGATTGTTGCTGCCAGCCGACTAATTGAACCTGCGCATGTAAGCCAAGTGCGGCAATCTTTTTTCTATAGCGCGGTTCTTCTGCGCCGCTGCCCGCCATTACCAATTTTAAAGCAGGATTTTGTCGGCAAGCGATAGCAAATTCTTCTAATAATAAATCGATTCCTTTATGGGCAGCGAGCTGGCCAACAAAAAGAAATTGTTGTGGCTTGATGGCAGAAAAATTCGGTGAAGAAATAAGTTCTTTTTTAAATGGCGGTAAATAAGTGACGGGTGCTAATTGATTCTTAATTAAATAGTCAGCTAATAATGGGGAGGGTGCGAGATAGTGATTAATTGCCTTTCTGGTTTTATGGCGAATACGAAAAAAACAGCAAGTGAGTAAAAAATAAGCTAATAACGGATGTTTAACGTGATGCTGCCAAAAACAAGTGAAACGTAGTCCTGTCGGGCAAACTTGGCCGTCTTTATGCAAATTTTGTGCAGTAGGACAAATCAAACTGTAGTCGTGTGTAGTTTGCACAGTTGGATAAGATTTAATCGCTTGTAATAAAGTGAGTGGATATTGTTTGATGTTATGTAAGTGAATGACATCCGGTTTAAAAGTTTTAATCAGACGGCGTAATCGAAGGTATAAAATAGGATGAACAAAAAAACGCCAAAAAAGTTTAGTAAAGTGGTTAGTCAATGATTTGAAAATAAAATAATCTTCTCCGACAGCAGGTTGCGGACCAAAGCCAATCGAATAAACCATAGCATGTTTTTTTAATTTTTCTTTAAGATCAAAGAAATAGTGTTCTGCACCGCCAGTCAGGGTATGGTTGTCGGTAATGAGTAAAATACGCACAGGATAATAACCATCCTTCTTAAGTTGACTTTATAGCATATTAAGTTACAGTAATTCCCTATCTATCGCTAGCAGGGCAGAGGGACGAGAATGAATAAAAAATGCGCATTTATTACCGGTATTACCGGCATGGTGGGTTCGCATTTGGCGGATTATTTGTTGGCACATACAGATTGGGATATTGTGGGCATGTGCCGCTGGCGTAGTCCATTGGACAATATTGGCCATTTGATTCCGCAAATTAATAATAAAGAACGATTACATTTAGTGTATGGTGATTTGCGTGATTCTGCTTCCATTGATCATGTGATTAAAGAAACTAAGCCAGATTATGTCTTTCATTTGGCGGCGCAAAGCTTTCCGCAAACCAGTTTTACTAGTCCTTTGGATACCTATGAAACTAATATTCAAGGCACATCGCGTGTATTAGAAGCACTGCGTCATCATCGTCAAGATGCGATTGTGCATGTCTGTGCTTCGTCAGAAGTATTTGGTCGAGTGCCAAAAGAAAAATTGCCGATTCATGAAGATTGCACGTTTCATCCGGCTTCACCGTATGCGATTTCGAAAGTGGGTACCGATTTAGTCGGGCGTTTTTACGCAGAAGCTTATCAAATGAAGGTGATGACTACGCGTATGTTTACCCATACCGGCCCGCGTCGCGGTGATGTATTTGCTGAATCGACGTTTGCTAAGCAGATCGCAATGATTGAGAAAAAATTAATTCTACCGGTAGTGAAGGTAGGTAATTTGCAATCTTTGCGTACGATTGCTGATGTGCGGGATGCCGTGCATGCTTATTATTTATTAGTGACGCATAAACCGATTGCTGGTGAATTTTATAATATTGGCGGTACTTATAGTTGTACCATCAGTGATATTTTAAATTATTTAATTGATTTATCACCGATGAAAAAAGAGATAAAAGTGGAAATCGATCCGGCTCGTTTACGGCCAATTGATGCAGATTTACAAGTCCCCGATACACGTAAATTTGAAAAGCATACCGGTTGGAAACCACAAATTTCCTTTGAAACCACCATGACTGATTTATTAAACTATTGGCGAGAACGAATTGATCAATCCGCCGCTTATTTAGTACGTTAGATTAAAGAGGTTAAAGTAGTGATGATGCAAAATTTTATTCAAGCAGAAATCCAAAAATTATCATTAATTTTGTTGCAAATTCAACAAGATACGCAATTACTGGGGATCGTTGAGCAAATTGCCCAAGCCTGTTTGCAAGCGGTAGCGCAGGGTAAAAAAATTATGCTGGCTGGTAATGGCGGTAGTGCGGCAGATTCGCAACACTTAGCTGCCGAATTAGTCAGCCGATTACGTTTCGAGCGGGCGGCGATGCCGGCACTTGCCTTAACCACGGATACTTCTGCTTTAACTGCTATTGGTAATGATTATGGTTTTGAATATATTTTTGCGCGGCAAATAGAATCAATAGGTCAACCGGGTGATGTATTCATTGGTATTTCAACTTCTGGTAAATCACCAAACATATTGCGTGCTTTAGAAACAGCGCATGCTAAGCAAATTACCACTATTGGTTTTACTGGTCAGCACGCGCCATTAATGGCGGAACGCTGTGATTGGTTATTGAATATTCCTTCAGCTGAAACACAGAAAATACAAGAATGTCATATTATGTTAGGACATATTATTTGCGGATTAGTTGAAGAGGCTACGTTTGGGGTGGCTGCTGCAAAGACCCCCCACCCCAGCCCTCCCCCGCAAGGGGGGAGGGAGCCGGTTTTCTAGTGTAGTTTTATGATGAATTTAAACGAAGGTTATACTCCTCGCAATTTGGTTTGCAGCTAGGCGTCGCGAAGCCGAGCGCGCGGAGTGTACACTCAGGTACATGAGCACGCGAGGCGAGCGGCAACAACGCTGCAAACCAAATTGCGAGGAGTATATGAAAGCAATTATTCTAGTAGGCGGCAAGGGCACCCGCCTGCGCAGCGTCATCTCCGACTTACCTAAGCCAATGGCACCAATCGGCAACAAACCATTTCTAGCGCATTTACTGCATTATCTAGCACAGCAAGGTATGACTCACGTGGTTTTCTCCGCCCATTATTTGTGGGAAAAAATCCAAACGTATTTTCAATCGCAATATGCTGGCATCACGATTGAATATGCGATCGAAGATGAGCCATTAGGTACCGGTGGTGCGATTGTGCATGCGTTGTCGCTGTTTAAAGATAAAAATCCTGTGTTTGTATTGAATGGTGATACGTTGGTGAAGTTAGATTATCAAGCGATGTATCGGCAGCACCAACTACAAGCAGTCGGACAACCAGCGCTTACTTTAGCGTTACGTTCAGTAGCCGATTGTCAGCGTTATGGTAACGTTGTGCTGGAGAAGCAGCGTGTTATCCAATTTCAAGAAAAAGGTAAGATCGGGCCTGGCTTAATTAGCGCTGGTGTGTATTTGTTGAATGCGGCAGTTTTTGCTGCGGGAACGTGGTCATTGCCGAAACAATTTTCTTTTGAGACGGATTTTTTGTTGACGCAGTTAGCTGCTTTGCAACCGTATGCATTTATGACCGATGATTATTTTATTGATATTGGTATCCCGGAAGATTATGCGCGGGCGCAAGTGGAGTTGGGTTAGCGTTATGTAAGTGTAGATCTTTTGCCTTTCCCGCAGGGGCGTTGTTGAATAAATTAATATGCTAGAGCTTTTGCCTCTCCCACAAGGGGAGAGGCAATATTCTTCGCTTTTCTCATTTATTCAACAACGCCCCCACAAGGGAAGAGGCAAAAAGCTTTAACCTTATTTATGCAACAATATTCCTCATATCAAGATTAAACAACAAAATGTTTCTCATACATCTTCCGCAACCCATCTCTCAAAGATGTCCTCGGTGTCCAACCCATATCTAAAAGCTGCCGAGAATCTAAACATTTACGCGGTGCGCCATCCGGTTTGCTGGTATCTAAGATTATTTTTCCCTGAAATTCCACCACTTCGGCTATTTCTCTGGCCAATTCAACAATACTGATTTCTTGCATGGTGCCGACATTAATAATCTCAGATGAATGATAACGTTCCATCAAAAAGATTAACGCATCAGCTAAATCATCGACATAAATAAATTCACGTAGCGGTGTGCCGCTACCCCATAAGGTTACTTCGGCTAAGTTATTCAAACGTGCTTCATGAAAACGGCGCATTAAACCAGGAATCACATGCGATCCTTCTGGATCAAAATTATCATTTATCCCATACGCATTGGTTGGCATCGGTACAATCACGTTAAATTGATGTTGTTTTGCATAAGCTTGACACATGACAATACCATTGATTTTCGCGCTAGCATAAGCCAAATTAGTGGGCTCAATTTGCCCCTCTAAGAATGCGCTAGTCGCAATAGGTTGCGGTGCCATTTTCGGATAAGTGCAAGCGGAACCTGGAAATAACAATTTTTTTACGCCAGCTTGATGCGCGGCATGAATCAAATTGCAATGCATTTGTGTATTATCGTAAATAAATTTAGCCGGATAAGCATTGTTTGCATGAATGCCGCCCACTATCGCAGCTAAATGAAAGACATAATCTGGTTTATGCTGCACCAGATAATCAGTAAGTTGCGTTTGATTGCGTAAATCTAATTCAGCGCGGGTTGGCGTTAATAATTGATAAGGCTGTGTTTGCAATTGTCGAACTACAGCGCTCCCCACCATACCGGTACTACCGGTAATCAGAATACGTGTATTTGCTTGCATATTATTGTCCTTTTTTATGTCGATTACGATGTCAATTTTCGGTGGTTATGCTACCATCTTTTTCTGAAAACTTATAGCAGCTAAGCCCATGCATCTCATTGACTACTTAAACCAACATTTGCGTCAACGTATTTTCCTGCTGGATGGTGGTATGGGCACCATGATCCAATCCTATGGATTGCAAGAAGCCGACTATCGCGGCCAACGCTTTCAAGATTTTTCTCATCCGTTGAAAGGTAATAATGATTTATTGTGTTTAACGCAGCCGCAAATAGTGCTGGAAATTCACCGTGCTTATTTGCAAGCGGGTGCTGATTTGATTGAAACCAATAGTTTTAACTCCACCTCGATTGCCTTGGCCGATTATTACATGAGCGAATTGGCTTATGAATTTAATCTCACCGCAGCGCGTCTCGCGCGGCAAGCGACGGATGATGTTACGAAGCAAACCCCAGATAAACCGCGTTTTGTCATCGGCGTGTTAGGCCCAACTAATCGTACCGCTTCCTTGTCACCAGATGTCAATCAACCCGGTTATCGGAATGTGACTTTTGATCACTTAGTGCAAGCTTATCAAGAAGCGATACGCGGCTTAGTAGACGGCGGCGCGCATATTTTAATGGTAGAAACGATTTTTGATACGCTGAATGCCAAAGCAGCGCTGTTTGCCATCGAAACTTATTTTGCGGAACAACATAGCCGTTTACCAGTGATGATTTCCGGCACGATTACCGATGCCAGCGGCCGCACTTTGTCCGGACAAACCACCGCTGCTTTTTGGCATTCGGTGCGGCATGCAATGCCGATTAGTGTCGGTTTGAATTGTGCGTTAGGCCCAGCAGCGTTGCGTCCTTACATTCAAGAATTATCAAAAATAGCAGATACGTTTACCAGTTTGCACCCGAATGCTGGATTACCGAATGCATTTGGTGAATATGAAGAAACCCCCGAACAAATGGCGGCGGTCGTAGAAGAATTTGCTAAAGCAGGTTTTATTAACTTGGTGGGTGGTTGTTGTGGCACCACGCCACAGCATATTCGTGTATTAGCAGAAACCGTTGCCTCACTTCCGCCCCGTCAAATCCCGATGATTAGTAAAGCGTGCCGTTTAAGCGGCTTGGAACCGCTGATTATTGATGAACAATCTTTGTTTGTGAATGTCGGTGAACGTACCAATGTCACCGGTTCTTTGCGCTTTGCAGAATTAATTCGTAATGAAGATTATACCACTGCGCTAGAAGTTGCGCGCGATCAAGTGATCAATGGTGCGCAAATCATTGACGTCAATATGGATGAAGGCATGTTAGATGCTGAAGCAGCAATGGTGAAGTTTTTAAATATGATTGCTGCAGAACCCGATATTGCTCGTGTGCCGATTATGATTGATTCATCGAAATGGACAGTGATTGTGGCCGGATTAAAGTGTATTCAAGGCAAAGGCATTGTTAATTCGATTAGTTTAAAAGATGGCGAAGCCGCATTTATTGAAAAAGCGCAATTAGCGCGTCGCTTTGGTGCAGCGGTAATTGTGATGGCATTTGATGAACAAGGCCAAGCTGATACCGAAACGCGTAAATTTGAAATTTGTCAACGCTGTTATGATTTGTTAGTGAATCAACTGCATTTTCCAGCAGAAGATATTATTTTTGATCCGAATATTTTTGCTGTTGCTACTGGCATTGATGAACATAATGAATATGGTTTAGCGTTTATCAATGCTGTGCGACGTATCAAGCAACATTTACCTTATGCTTTAATCAGTGGTGGTGTCAGTAATATTTCTTTTTCGTTTCGCGGCAACAATGCTTTACGTGAAGCAATTCATGCAGCATTTTTATATCATGCTATTCAAGCGGGTATGGACATGGGCATAGTGAATGCCGGTAATTTAGCTATTTATGCCGATGTTCCGAAAGAGTTGTTGGGTTTAATTGAAGATGTGTTATTCAATCGACGGCCTGATGCAACAGAGCAATTATTGCAAGCGGCAAATAATATTAAAAGCCAAGATAAGGTGAAAGTAGAAGATTTATCTTGGCGCGAAAAACCGGTGAGTGAACGATTATCTCATGCATTAGTAAATGGATTGAATCAATATATTGTCGAAGATGCAGAAGAAGCGCGCCGTGAATTGGGGAGTCCGTTAAGTGTGATTGAAGGGCCGTTGATGACGGGAATGAATATTGTCGGTGATTTATTTGGCGCCGGCAAAATGTTTTTACCGCAAGTGGTCAAGAGTGCACGCGTGATGAAGCAAGCAGTGGCTTATTTGGAGCCGTTTTTGCAGGGTGGGCCCCCCTCTCTCTCCCGCTTGCGGGAGAGGGTTAGGGGAGAGAGACAAGTGGGGGAGGGGAGTGCGCCCCACTCTTCCAAGCACGATTCGAAGAAAAACGAAGATGTACTTCGCAAGAAAGGGAAAAATGAAAACGCATCTGGAAGAGAGGCTGGTAGAGAGAGTCATCATCAAACAAAGAAAAGTGAAGACGCACCCCCCTCCCCCACTTGTGGGGGAGGGGACGGGGGAGAGGGTAATATCCGCCGCCGCACCCGCGGCAAAATCCTCCTCGCCACCGTCAAAGGCGATGTCCATGACATCGGCAAAAACATTGTCGGTGTGGTATTACGTTGCAATAATTACGACATCATTGATTTAGGCGTGATGGTGCCTTGCGAAAAAATCTTAGCGACCGCTCGCGCAGAAAAAGTTGATATTATCGGTTTAAGCGGCTTAATCACGCCATCATTAGAAGAAATGATTCACGTCGCGCAAGAAATGCAACGTGAAGATTGGCAAGTCCCGTTATTAATTGGTGGTGCGACCACATCACGCGCGCATACCGCTTTAAAAATTGAACCTAATTACTATAATAACGCAGTCATACATGTAGTTGATGCGTCACGCGCTGTGGGGGTGGCTAGCCAATTGTTAAGCGATGAACAACGCCCTGCCTTTGTACAACAAACCAAGCAAGAATACGCTAAATTACGCGAATTACATCAGCATAAAAAATCAGCAAATGAAATGATTGCGCTGACAGCAGCACGCGAAAATAAATTAAAAATTGATTGGCAACAATATCAAACACCAAAGCCAATTTTTTTAGGCACACGCACATTAATTGCTTATCCATTACAAACGCTGGCACGTTACATTGATTGGACACCATTTTTTGCCACCTGGGAATTAAGCGGTCGTTATCCAAAAATTTTAGAAGATGAGGTAGTGGGTGAAAGTGCGCGCAGTGTATTTGCTGATGCGCAAGGCATGTTGGCAGAAATCATTGAACATAAATGGCTGCAAGCCAATGCGATATTCGGATTTTTCCCTGCCAATAGTGTAGAAGATGATATTGAAATTTATGCGGATGATAGTCGTCAACAAGTGATTGCAACTTTTCGTATGTTGCGCCAACAAAATCGCAAACCAGCACAACAAGCGAATTTGTGTCTGGCTGATTTTATTGCGCCTAAATCTTCTGGCGTAGCGGATTATTTAGGTGGTTTTGCCGTGACAACCGGCATCAATATCGAAAAACAATTAGCCATATTTGAAAAAAATAACGATGATTACCATGCGATTATGTTAAAGGCGCTGGCCGATCGTTTAGCAGAAGGGTTTGCTGAGCATTTGCATGCGCGCATACGTAAAGAATTTTGGGCGTATGCTGCACAAGAACAATTGAGTAATGAGGCATTAATTGCGGAAGAATATGTAGGCATTCGACCCGCGCCGGGTTATCCCGCTTGTCCTGATCACACTGAAAAACCGTTGTTATTTGAATTGCTTAAAGCCTCTGAACAAACCGGCATTATTTTAACTGAAAATTTTGCCATGTTACCGGCAGCAGCAGTGAGCGGCTTTTATTTTTCCCATCCTGATTCGCGTTATTTTGGGATTGGCAAAATTGGCGAAGACCAAGTGGTCGATTATGCGGCACGCAAAAATATGCCGTTGGCTGTGCTAAAACGTTGGTTGGCCACGCATTTGGTGGAGTAAAAAAATATAAAATATCTGATGAGAAGCGTAGTGTGGTGATAACTTTACAAAGGTTGTCATCCTGGTTGACCACGCTCTTAAGATTACCTTAATCATTTAGTGGTAATCTATTGCCCAGCATTTTATTAATAAAACAACAAATTACATCATTCGTAGGGGATAGTTTTTATGGAGACACGTCGTAGTTACACAGAAGCAATCGCATTTATTTTAGACAACAGAAGCCAAATATGGCGATGGCCAAATTCATTACCAACAGGTGTAAAGGAGATGGTAACGATTCATCAAGGCAGCTCGGCTGATGTGTCAGAACGCTCTAAACGTACAATAGCAAGAAATAGATTAAACAAAATATCCTTATTGGGGCATGATCCAGAAGCTGTGAGATTTTATGCCGGTGTAGCTTATGATCTAGATTTATTAAACTGGTCGATGAAAAAAATAGAACTTGATTCGGATGCATATGAAAAAGAGTGTTATGAAAAATGTCGAGCGTTTAGCAATTCTGAGATATTCCAAAGTGATTCGCGTAATACGCAAATAAAAGAAATAGTAAAAACATATCAATCCTCGGGATTGGTTTCTTCTGAGAAATGGGTGCAAGTGCAAGCTTGTGCCATCATGCAGATTATGAAATATAAAAATACTAAGCCGCTTGATGCAAATCTCCTTAAACTCTATCAGATGATTTTGGGAGAACAGGTAACAGATAAATTTGCGGATAAATTACAACCCCCGGTGTTTACTGCAAAACCAGTGTCACTTGTAACTGTGGTAGATGATACGCCATTGCATCTTGCTGCAAAACATAATCCCGAAAATATTCCTAGTTTATTGAAATCGGGAGAAAATCCACGCAGTAAAAATGGTTTGGGCCAGACACCACTCTATTGTTTGTTAAGTAATCACCAGATTTCTATAGAACGTATGGCAAAGCTTGCTGTATTACTTATAAAAAATGGGGCAGATGCCAATACACAGATAGAAGATGGTAGAACGTTATTACATATTCTTGCTAGTGGTTTGGCGGCAAGCGTTTTTTTGGAATATTTTTCTATTTTAGTATCTTTTTATGAGGATGCTGATTTTAGAGCAAATCCAAAAATACAAGATAATAAGGGGCAAAATGTACTCGCTTATTTATTGAAAAATGGCGGTATTACTGTTTCTACAGGTCTTGCATTAATCGAGCAAGGTGGGGTAGATCCGAATAGTAGAGTAGCCGATGGTGATACATTCATGCATCGAGTCATATATAGCTGTGCTGGTGATCATGAAGTGACAAAAAATGCAGTGCATAGAATATTAGCAAAAGGAGCTGATCTAAGTATTAGAAATAAATCAAATTTTACTGTTCTCGAAGAATTGATGATTTTAGATAGCAAATGGCCTACTGATGCTGATAAAATAAATTTGATGCTAACATTGGTAAAAAACAACGCCGATGCAATGGTAAAAAATCAATATAATGAAAATCTATTGCAAATAATCTATAAGCGCTATCCACAGCTGAAGGAACATATTGCTTCAACGTGGCCGATTGCTGCAGATCAATTAGAAAATCCAGAAATTTTCAAACAAATTGACATTAAAACGTTGCAATCGGAAGTTGCAAAGGAAGCAAGGGAAGAAAAGAGGCTGAAGAAGAGTGTTAAAGAGGAAAATGTTGGTGGCGGGACAATTAAAGCATTGATAAGCCAGCTACGGTCTTCATCGGAACGTGAGATAGAATTAACGGCATGGACGACGGATAGGTCAAAGAAGGTGGATGCTCCTCCAAAGCAAAAAGAAA
>DATAXC010000019.1:0-7133 GCA_036266895.1 Gammaproteobacteria bacterium | reverse complement strand
TACCGGTGTATTTTTACAAATTACCGCTGATCATCCTGAAGATATAGCTATTCCTGGCCACCGTTATACTTTTGGTGTAGTCATTACTGCGCAAGCACAAGCTGATTTTACTGTGCTGGCGCAACGTTCGCGGCGCGTATTACGGATTCATCTCGGCAATCATGTAAAACAAGGTTTAGAACAATTACGCGCATTTCTATCTTAACCAACCGCCGCTAAATCCCGCTCGTCGCAACCCACTGACGATATAAGGACAGCCGCGCATTAACGCCCACAATAAGCCGGTACGGTAGTTTTCTACCATTAAAATAATCGGGCCAATATTGAGTCCGTAATGCCAGGGGGAGACCCAACCACACGAATGCGTTTTTTCTGGATAGGTTTGATTGAAGGTCCCTCTAAAACCATAAAGATGTCCCTCTCTGAGTTTAAGTGTGTAACTATAATGTTCGAATACGGGTAATACAATGTCGGGAGCAAATGGCAATGAGGTGAGTGCCGCCCAGGGCGCAACAGTACCATCATCAGGACCATAGGGTACGCCACGTCCAATGTAATCGAAAAATTGGCGTTCAATGCCATGTATTTTCAGTGTGTCAGGGCCTGGGCCATCACTGGCGGTAATGCCCCAGCAACAGGCGCTATAACCTACGAATTTAAACGGATTGTGGATAGCATATTGTTGTTGCACATAGGTCGCGCGTCGGCTGTTTTCGAAATAATCGATCCCTTTTTCTTGCATAAAAGCATCCTGGATCTTACGAAAATCGATCCAAACATGGGAAAGCTGGTGGGTAAATAACGGTCCAGCATACAAATAGTCATAATTGTAATAGCTTTTCCATTCGTAAGTGGAAACCCAGGCGGTATAACTACTTTCAGGGAGGGGATAAGTCGGCGATCCTAATGCCAAAGTATATAATAAAAGCGCTTCATCATAGCCTTCCCAGCGAAACGGGAGAAAGCCGTTTTCGGGGGTCCAGCCGTGTGTCAGCGTTGCGCCTTGATTTTGTATCCATTGCCAATCTGCACGGCGATACAACGCATCAGCTAGCGTGCGGATTTCCTGTTCATCGGCTGTGCTGGTGTCAAAATACCGTCCTACAGCTAACATACCGGCTAACAAAAAAGCACTATCTACGGTGGACAGCTCACTTTGCCACGCGCGTTGTCCTGTTTGCATATCAAGAAAATGGTAATAAAACCCTTTGTAGCCGGTCGCATCGGCTTCAGGGCCTTGCCGACTATGCCAGAAAAACCGTAAAGTGGTTAGGATGCGCTCTACAGCTGCCGCACGTGAGATAAATCCGCGCTCGACCGCAACCGGATAACTGGTCAAAGCCAGGCCAATTACAGCAATACTGGCAGGCCAATTCGCTGCTGTTTTATCGACTACCAAGCCATTCGAGAGGTTGGTCTCATGTAAAAAGTATCGAAATGCTTCTTGTTGCAGTTTTTGTAGTTCGGCATCGATGGTTAATTTTATCCTGCTCATGCATTTTTCTTTCCTTGGGCAAACTCAATAGCATTTAAAATCTATAATACATTCAGCGCGGCATGATTTGTAACTTTTCTTTATAATGATCCTAAGGCATAGTGAATAATCATCGGAAGGATAGGATTAAAAATGGCATTTAAAACATTCCTGACTACCATTTATCAATGGATTTGTCCAAAACACAAAAAATCTATGGATTATGTTTTGGCTGCCCCGCCCTTACCTGCTGCGTTATTTAGCGATGACCAACTGGAACAGCATGGGAGTGTGTTGGCACAATCGCATATCGTGACGCAAAAGTATCAAGTCGGTGCATTATTGAATCGATTGGCAGGCAGTGAAGCCATCTTGTTCAAAGTGTATAAGCTATTGACTGATGCGGCCACGTCTACCACCACAACCCAGTACATTACACCAGCAGGTGAATGGCTGCTTGATAATTTCTATTTAATCGAAGAGCAAATTCGTCTCATCAAACGTCATATACCGAAAGGATATGAAAAAGTCTTGCCGCAATTGGCGAATGACTTTTTATCAGGATGCTATCCTCGTGTCTATGATATTGCCTTGCAAATCATTGAACATGGCGATGGACGTTGGGACCTGGAAAAACTAAATCGCTTTGTACAAGCCTATCAAAGTATCACGCCGCTCACTTTAGGTGAGTTATGGGCGATTCCTATCATGTTGCGATTAGCGCTGATTGAAAATCTAAGCAGTGTTAGTGTACAAATTGCTGCTAATAAACACGACCATGATCTTGCTAATAGTTGGGCGGATCAAATGCTGGATGTCGCTGCAGCAGATCCAAAAGAATTATTGTTAGTGATGGCGAACTTAGCACGTTCTGAGCCACAAATGACGGGTGCTTTTGTGTCTGAATTGACGCGGCGATTACAAGGGGCAGCTTTAGCATTGCCGTTCACCTGGATTGAGCAGAAGTTGGCGGAAGAAGGTCTAACGATTGAGCAACTCGTACAAGTAGAAAACACACAACAAGCCGCGAATCAAGTGACAATCAGTAATAGTATTGCCAGTTTACGACGTCTTAACGAAGTAGATTGGCGAGAATTTGTTGAAGACATGAGTGTGGTTGAACACACATTGCAACAAGATCCTACCGCTACTTATCACCAGATGGATTTCAACACACGTGATCGTTATCGTCATGTTGTGGAATGTTTAGCGCGTGCTAGCTTACTACCAGAATGGACTGTGGCTGCAACCGCGATCGAATTGGCAAAAGAAGTTGCTGATCGTGCCGCATTAAATAATAGTAACGCCATTGATGCTCATAGACGCAGTCATGTCGGCTTTTATTTGATTGACGCAGGTTTGTATCAATTAAAACAAACGCTCGGTATACGTCTTTCTTTCTGGAAAAAATTGCATCGTTGGGGCAATAAACGATCTTTAGGCTATTATCTTGGTTCTATCACGCTGATTGTCGGTGGTTTAACTGGGGGTTTATTATTTAAAGCAAATCAAAGCGATATCAATCTGCTCTGGTTATTGCTATTGGCTGTCGTGCTGGTGTTGTGTACTAGCCAATTAGCGGTATCGTTAGTCAATTTTGCTGTCATGTTATTTATTAAACCGCAGCCATTGCCGAAAATGGATTTTACGCGTGGTATCCCAGCAGAATGGCGTACCTTAGTTGTGGTGCCAGCCTTGATTGGCAGTGTGGCAGATATTGAATCCTTGATAGAAGCACTAGAAGTCCGTTTTCTTGGCAACCGTGATCCTCATTTACATTTTGCATTACTGACTGATTTCAATGATGCGTTGCAAGAACAGCTGCCTGATGACGCATTATTGCTTGCTTTGGCAGAAGAACGCATTGTCGCGTTAAATAAACGCTACCACCGAGAAAATGAAGATATTTTCTTTCTGTTGCACCGTCCACGCTGCTGGAATGCACAAGCGCAACTGTGGATGGGTTATGAACGCAAACGCGGTAAATTACATGATTTGAATGCGCTGCTACGAGATAAAAACAACAAGCATTTTTCTCTCCTCGTCGGTCATACATCAATACTCAGCCAGGTCAACTATGTCATTACCTTGGATAGTGACACGCAATTACCACGTGACTGCGCGCGACAGCTTATTGGTGCGATGGCCCATCCATTAAATCGACCTTGTTACGATGCGGTCAGTCAACGTGTGGTGAAAGGACATGGCATCTTACAACCACGTGTTGCTGAAGCTTTATCTAATGCAGGCTCGACGCGATATGTCTGGCTATGTGACAGTGAACTAGGCATTGATCCTTATACACGCATGGTATCCAATGTATACCAAGATTTATTCGACGAAGGGTCGTTTATTGGTAAAGGTATTTATGATGTCGATTTATTTCAACAAATATTAGCACAACGCTTTCCTGAAAATCTTATTCTCAGTCATGATTTACTCGAAGGGTGTTATCTTCGTTCTGGTTTTTTAAACGATGTACCCTTATATGAAAACGCTCTCGGCAATTATTTAACCGATGTTAAACGCCGCAGCCGTTGGATTCGAGGCGATTGGCAATTACTGGGTTGGTTATTGCCGCAGGTATTAAACCGTGACGGTCAACGTGTTGTTAATCCATTATCTGCTTTATCAAAATGGAAATTGTTTGATAATTTACGTCGCAGTTTAGTTTCTATCGCATTGTTAGTGCTGCTCTGTTTAAGCTGGGCCTTATTACCAACAACCGATTTTTGGTTTGGCATCATACTCACCCTATTAGTGCTGCCTGATATTGCAACCATGTTGTTAGAAATAATCCGCAAACCCACTGGCATGTTGATCAGCCAGCATTTGACAAGCATCATGCAAATCATGTCTCGGCGATGTCAGCAATTAATTTTTTATTTAGCCTGCTTGCCGCACGAAGCGTGGTACAGTGTGAATGCTATTCTACGTACTTGCTGGCGATTGACCGTTTCGCATCGTCATTTGCTTGAATGGACACCCTCTGATCAAGTAAATCATCACTTTTGTGATACCCCGGTTGAATGGATCAAACGTATGTGGATGGGGCCTGTTGCAGCCGTCTTCATTGTGATCCTCTTAGTTGTCAGTCACAGATTTGAGGCTTTGCTGCTTGCTAGCCCTTTATTAGTACTCTGGATGATATCGCCGCTCTATGCACGTTGGTTAAGCCGGCCTTTTCAACGTACCCCCGCCAAGCTAGATGTCGAACAAATACGATTTCTACATAGCATGGCGCGCAAGACCTGGGGATTTTTTGACACCTTTATGACAGCTGACGATCACTGGTTGCCGCCTGATAATTATCAAGAAACGCCCGTAAAAATACTCTGTCATCGCACTTCTCCCACTAACATGGGATTGGCATTACTGGCTAATTTGAGTGCTTACGATTTTGGATATATCAATGGCAATCAATTATTGGAGCGCGTTGCCAATACGATAGAGACGATGACTCATTTGGAAAAATATCGCGGTCATTTTTATAATTGGTACGACACACAAACATTAGCGCCATTACACCCGCGTTATGTTTCTACCGTAGATGGTGGAAATTTAGCCGGACATTTACTCACTTTGCGGCAAGGTTTATTGGCCCTGGCAGACGATGCGTTGTTAAGAGTCGCTTACCTAGATGGATTAGAAGATACATTGCATGTATTAGCAGAAACCTTGTCTATCCCTTTACCTCCTCTATTCAATACTTTTCAACAATTATTACAAGATATTCGATCAACATTTACGAATTGGCCTGCTGCTTTAAACAGTTGTGATCGGTTATGTGTAGAAGCAAAACAACTTGCTGTCTCATTGACTACAGATGCTGCCCCGATTGAGATGATCATGACGCCACAACAGGCATGGTCACAGAAATTATTACAACAATGTGACACATTAAGAGATGAGTTACAATTATTTAGTGAAATAGCATCAACGTTAACCGCTACCACGACTTTGCGCGATCTTGCCTTACTTGTTTCTACAAAAACAACCGCGTTATCTGTAAGCCAACTTAACATTAGCCAGCAAGCAGTAAAGCGCATAGCCTTCATTGAAATGCTAGCCGAACAAGCTTTTGCTTTGGCGCAAATGGACATGCGTTTTCTTTATAATGAATCCAGCCGCTTAATGACAATTGGTTTTAACGTCGATAAACAATCACGTGATCGTAGTGATTATGATTTGCTTTCTTCGGAAGCACGTTTAGCAAGTTTTGTTGCTATTGCACAAGATCAAGTACCACAAGAAAGTTGGTTTGCATTAGGCCGGTTGCAAGTGATGAACAAACGAGGACAACCACTCATGATGTCTTGGAGTGGTTCAATGTTTGAATATCTGATGCCCTTATTAGTGATGCCTTCTTACGCGGATACGCTGCTTGATCAGATGTGCCGCATTGCTGTTAACCGACATATTGAATACGGCAAACAACGCGGTGTGCCTTGGGGCGTTTCCGAATCCGCTTTTTATGCGGTTGATGCACATTCCAATTATTTATATCGCGCATTTGGTGTACCCGAATTGGGACTCAAGCGCGGTTTGGCTGAAGATTTAGTCGTTGCTCCCTATGCAACCGTCATGGCATTGATGGTGGCACCCGAAGCAGCTTGCCTCAATTTACAGCGTTTAGCTACTCAAGGGGTAGTAGGGCCATTTGGTTTTTACGAAGCGATTGATTTCACCACCACCCGTTTACCACGTCATAGTACGAGTATATTGGTGCGCTCATTCATGGCGCATCATCAAGCCATGAGTCTTTTGGCATTTTCCTATTTACTACACGACCAACCCATGCAACGACGTTTTGCCGCTGATCCGTTATTTCAAGCGACGCTGCTGTTATTGCAAGAACGTATTCCGAAACCAGTCGCCTCGTATGTACAAATGTCACAAGCTGCTCCTGGTGCAACTGTTTTAAATCGTGCTGAAGCATCAACACGTGTATTTAATAGTCCGAATACCCGCGCGCCACAAGTGCAGCTTTTATCTAATGGACGCTATCACGTCATGCTCACTCAAGCAGGCGGTGGTTATAGCCGTTGGAAAGATCTTGCCGTAACACGCTGGCGTGAAGATAGCACCTGTGACAATAGAGGATTGTTTAGTTATGTGCGTGACTTGCAAACGGGCGCTTTCTGGTCGACAAGCTACCAACCTGCTACGAGTAACGTAGAAAATTTTAAAGCCGTTTTCTCAGAAGCACATGTTGAATTTAGTCGTAGTGATGCTGAAATGGATACCCATACTGAAATCGTCGTATCACCAGAAGATGATATTGAGCTGCGCCGGTCGCGTATTCATAACCGTTCTAAGCGGCGTCGTACGATTGAATTCACCAGTTATGCCGAAGTTGTTTTAGCACCACAAGCAGATGATCAAGCCCAACCCGCATTTAGCAATTTATTTATTGAAACAGAACTTTTGTCATCACAACATGCACTTTTAGTCAAGCGTCGTCCTAGTGATGGTAAGCAGCAAAGCACGGCTTGGATGTATCATATGTTGAATGTCTACAGTGAAAGTGCCTATACGTTGTCTTATGAAACTAATCGTGCTCATTTTCTAGGACGCGGTGGTACCGTAGCCATGCCGCAAGCAATGACCGTGACGGGTGATCTTTCTAACACAACCGGTACTGTATTAGATCCTATTG
>DATAXC010000009.1:0-7454 GCA_036266895.1 Gammaproteobacteria bacterium | reverse complement strand
AGCATCCCATACTTGTATGCGAGTAAACGGACTCACACGCTTAGCTTGCATAGCTTCCCAGACATTTAGTGCTTGAAAGATGCGCTGTGAAGCAAGTGTGATCGCACTAACACGATGATGGTAAGTATCTGCAGACCAAATTGCCATATCTGCATATTCTTCTAAAACCGTAATAGATAAAGAAGTTTGTTGCGCTAATGTACACGCCAAAGTGGCGCCGGCAATGCCACCACCTACAATAATGATATCTGAAGAAACAGTTTGCACCTCTTCACCCATACCCTCTCCCCCGACCCCTCCCCCACAAGTGGGGGAGGGGAGAAACTTGGCCATTGTCTTAATTATTCTTCAGCCTACGGAAAAAACTTAACCCATCTATTATCCCCTCCCCCGTTTACGGGGGAGGGTGCCCGACAGGGCGGGAGAGGGTATTTACTCAGCGACATCACTGCAAAGAGAAAGGGAACCGGTCATCTTAAAACGGCAACACCCAATCTGGCTTCACCGACAATAACCAACGCCGAAATTGTGTTTGAATGCCCGCTAACACACTTTCACTGATTGCTTCAAAACGCATAATTAAATAAGGTGTCGTATTAGAAGCACGGATCAATCCCCAACCATCGGCAAAATGCACACGCAAACCATCGATAGTCGTTACATTGAGCGCATTCATACTAGCAGTCTGATCAGCTAATTGCTGCATCAATGAAAATTTTTCTTCTTCGGTCACCGCTACTTTTAATTCTGCGGTATTAATGCTATTCGGCAGCGCAGCAAACACTGTTTCACTGCTCAATGATTGCGCCGCTAAAATTTCTAATAAACGCGCGCCAGCATACAATGCATCATCAAAACCATACCAACGATCTTTGAAAAAGAAATGCCCGCTCATTTCACCTGCTAATTGTGCTTGTGTTTCAATGAGCTTGGCTTTAATAAATGAATGTCCAGTTTTCCACATCAATGGTGTGCCGTGCTGTGCACGAATAAATGGATCAAGATGATGCGTACATTTCACATCATAAATGATTTTGGCTTGCGGTTGCACTGCGAGCAATGCTTGCGCGAATAACATCAACAAACGATCTGGCCAAATGATATGGCCGCTATTCGTCACAACACCTAAGCGATCACCATCACCATCAAAAGCTAAACCGATATCCGCTTGTTGTTCACGTACAGTTTGAATTAAATCTTGCAAATTTTCTGGCTGGCTAGGATCGGGATGATGATTTGGAAATGTGCCATCTACATCACAATACAATTCAATCACTTCGCAACCTAACGCACGAAACAATGCCGGAGCAACATCACCTGCAATACCATTACCCGCATCTAATACGACACGCAAAGGCCGCGCCAATTGAATTTGACTAACGATAGCATCAATATAAGATTGCGTCACACTGCGTGATTGATAATCACCCACCCCGCTTTGAAAATGTTGCGCGATAATACGTTGGTAAATCTGCTGGATTTCGGTTTCGGCAAACGTGATGCCGTTCATTACAATTTTTAAACCATTATAATTAGCTGGATTATGACTGCCGGTTAACATCACACCGGAATGACCGGCGAATTGCTGCGTCGCATAATACAATACCGGTGTCGGCACCATACCTATATCCATGACATCACAACCACTAGCGCGGATACCCTCGCTTAATAATTGCGAAAACCCTGGGCCAGATAAGCGTCCATCACGACCGATCACAATTTGTGTACCACCTTGCTCACGTTCATAAGAACCCAACGCGCGCCCAATCAAATAGACAGCTTCTTCTGTTAATGTCTCATGCACAATACCGCGAATATCATAAGCACGAAAAATTGCAGGATTTAAAGCAACGGCAGCGGTTGTCATTTAATTACTTCCTGAATGACCAAAGCCACCTATTCCGCGTTGCGTTGCAGCAAATTCATTTACCACTTGAAAATGCGTGCGAACAATCGGTACAAATACCAATTGCGCAATACGATCACCCGGATTGATGGTATAAGCCGCTTGTCCGCGGTTCCAACACGATACCATCAATGGACCCTGATAATCGGCATCAATTAAACCAACTAAATTCCCTAGCACTAAACCATGCTTATGACCCAAACCAGAGCGCGGCAAGATGATTGCCGCTAATTGTGGATCGCCAATATAAATAGCAATCCCCGTTGGGATTAAATGTGTTTGTCCAGGTTCAATTGTTAATGCTTGGTCGAGACAAGCACGCAAATCCAAGCCAGCAGCTTCGGTTGTTTCATAGCGCGGCATCGGAAATACATCACCGATACGTACATCCAAAATTTTAACTTGCACCGCTTGTGTATGTGGCGCTGATGATAATGGGTTATCTGTTACTGTTTGTGCTTGTGCTTGTGTCATTGGTTGTGATACTCCTTGGCAATTAATTCAATCAATATTCTCGCTAATTTACGTTTATCGGTTAATGGCAACATCACTGTGTCAGTTGAACTAATCACGGTCACCGTATTATCATCACTTTCCATACCTATTCCTGCAGCCACTTGATTGGCAATAATCATATCCATATTTTTTTGTTGGCGTTTTATTCTTGCTTGCTCAAGCACATTTTCCGTTTCTGCCGCAAAACCAACCACAAACGGCCGTTTTGCTGGCGGTGATAAATGCGCAACTGCTGTCACAATATCCGGTGTGCGCGTCAATGCGAGTTGAAGTGTTTCCGCTTGCTTATGGATTTTCTGCGGCACCACTGTTTGACTGCGATAATCGCTGACTGCTGCAACCGCCAAAAAGATATCACAACTTGGCATATTTTTCATCACTGTATCATACATTTCTTGAGTGCTAATCACTTCAAGGCAAGGAAAATGACGAGGTTTTAATAAACTAACCGGGCCGCTAATTAAAGTCACTTGCGCACCGGCTTCATGCGCGGCTTCTGCTAGCGCATAACCCATTTTGCCTGAGCTGCGATTCGTCAAAAAACGAATTGGATCAATCGCTTCTTGCGTTGGGCCGGCAGTGACCACGATATGGCAGCCGGCTAATTGACCGGTGGCAAAATGGGCGTTTAACTGTTCGATAATAGTAAGTGGTTCTGCCATGCGGCCCAAACCGACATCACCACAGGCTTGGCTGCCTGCTGTCGGGCCAATGATTTGAATCTGGCGCTGTTTAAGCGCTTGTAGATTTTCCTGAGTCAGCGTATGCTGCCACATACCTTGATTCATTGCTGGCGCTAGCATAATCGGTGCTTTAGTCGCCAAACACAAGGTTGTTAATAAATCATCTGCGTTACCATTCGCTAAACGCACCATACAATCCGCCGTAGCTGGCGCAATAATGACCACATCTGCCCATCTGGCTAACTCAATATGACCCATCGCTGCTTCTGCATGCAGATCAAATAAATCTTCATGTACCGGGTGGCCCGAGACAGCTTGCATGGTCAATGGCGTAATAAATCGCTTGGCATTTTCTGTCATTGCTACCCGCACCACCGCCCCCGCTTCGCGTAAACGTCTGGTTAAGTCTGCACTTTTATAAGCAGCAATACTGCCAGTAATGCCGAGTAAAACGCGTTTATTAGCTAAAAATGATGCCATAGTGAAAATGCCGTCATGGTTAAGGAAAAGTATAGGGCATCTCTAGGTGCCCTATGGAGTATAGGAGTGTAGCAGAAATCAGGAAAATATTATGCCCATTAGCGATTGGCCAGTAGCAGACCGGCCACGAGAAAAATTGCTTCAATTAGGTGCAGAAAAACTCACTGACGCCGAACTCATCGCTATTTTCTTAAAATCGGGTATACCCGGCAAAACCGCTTTAGATATTGCCCGCGAACTATTAATGCAATATGGTTCATTAAAAAAATTATTACAAACACCCGCCGCACTGTTAATTAAGACCGCGGGTATCGGTCAAGCTAAATACGCTGGTTTGCAAGCAATCAAAGAAATTGGCCGGCGTTACACCCGCGAAACGTTATTAATCGGTGCACAACTCAATAATAGTAAATTAACCCAGCAATTTTTATCTGATCAATTACGTGATCATACTAATGAAGTATTTGCTTGTATTTTTATGGATACGCATTTTCGCTTAATTTGTTTTGAAGAATTATTTCATGGTACGGTAAATGAAGCGAATATTTATCCGCGTGAAATTGTCCGCCGCAGTTTATTGCATAATGCAGCAAAAGTGATTCTTGCGCATAACCATCCCTCAGGCTGCCCGCAACCGAGCAAAGCAGATCGCGAATCCACTCAATTAATCAAACGTGCATTGGCACTCGTTGATATTGAAGTGGTTGATCATGTGATTGTTGGACGTCTTATTAATTTTTCTTTTGCAGAAGTGGGGTGGATGTGATTTACGCATTTTTTAATCTTTAATGTTTACTTTATTTTATCTTACTTTGTTGATTATTGGCTTTTATTCCTGTATTATCACTATAATGACCATAGACATATAACCATAGGAAAAATATGAAGCATAGTACTCACTCTATACAAGCAGGGCATTTTAAAGCCCAATGCTTGCAATTAATGGATGAAGTGTATGAAAAACACATCAGCATCACCATTACCAAACACGGCAAACCCGTAGCAAAATTAGTACCCATCGAAGAAACGCCCATCGATTTTTTTGGATGCCTGAAAGGAACCGTTACGATAAAAAAAGACATTCTCGCGCCTATTGATGCTAAGTGGGAGGCTAATGAATGATTTTAATAGATACACATGTCTGGATTTGGTATGTTAATGGCAATAGAGAATTACAAAAAGAAACACGAAAAATTATTAGCAAGGCACTATATGACAATGAAGCATATCTTGCGGTTATTTCTTTATGGGAAATTTGCATGCTAGATAAAAAACAACGCATTATTTTAGAGATGCCCTGCTTAGAATGGATAAATAAATTTATTACTTTGACTCATATACAAATTGCATCCATTACTCCAGCAATCGCCATGGAAAGTTGTCATTTACCAGGTAAATTTCATGATGATCCTGCTGATCGTATGATTACAGCCACGGCCAGAGTAAATGGCTTAACACTACTCACTCGAGATGCGCAAATATTAACTTATAGCCAACATAACTATATTTCTGCTATTAAAGCATGAAGAATTGGTGCAAAATAAACTTCTTCACGTCATGCATTAAACACACATAACTGACCATGATAAATTTAAAAAATATTACTATTCGCCGGGGCGCACGTGTTTTACTCGAAAACATGACCTGGACCATTTACGCCAAACAACGCATAGGTATTATCGGTGCTAACGGCTCAGGCAAATCAACCTTATTTTCTTTATTGATGCAAGAATTCTCTGCTGATGCCGGCGATCTCAGCATACCGCGTCAGTTAAAATTGGTGCATGTTGCCCAAGAAATGTCCGCAGAAAGTAAATCCGCCTTAGATTTTGTATTAGATGGCGACGAGGAATTACGTGCATTAGAACAGCAACTATTGCAAGCCGAACAAGCTGATGATGGCATGCGCATTGCAACATTGCATGAACAAATGGGTGTGATTGATGCCTATACCGCACCTGCCCGCGCAGCACAATTATTAAGCGGACTCGGCTTTAGTCCTAGCGAACAACAAAAATCTGTCAGTGCTTTTTCTGGCGGTTGGCGCGTACGTTTAAATTTAGCAAAAGCTTTAATGACACGATCAGATGTATTATTACTCGACGAACCCACCAACCATTTAGATTTAGATGCGGTATTGTGGCTAGAACAATGGTTAATCAAATATCCAGGCACACTATTAATCATTTCCCACGATAGAGATTTTTTAGATACCACTGTAGATCACATCGCTCATTTGTCTCATCAACAATTAAAAATCTACACTGGCAATTATTCTGCTTTCGAATCTTTGCGCGCCACTGAACTGTTATTACAACAAGCCGTCTATGAAAAACAACAAAAGAAAATTGCCCATATGCAAGAATTTGTTGAGCGCTTTCGTTATAAGGCCAGCAAAGCACGGCAAGCACAAAGTCGCTTGAAAGCGATTGAACGCATGGAAGTCGTTTGCGCTGTACAATCAGAATCACCATTTCAATTTCAATTTGTTCCACCAAAACAATGCCCTAATCCTTTGCTCACCTTAGAACATGCGAGTATTGCTTATGGTGACAAAACTATTTTGACTAATATCAATTTAAGCATTACGCCAAAAGATAGAATTGCGGTGTTAGGCCCAAATGGTGCGGGAAAATCTAGTTTAATTAAATTGCTCGCACAACAATTGTTGGCGGCACAAGGCAGCTGCGAAACCGCGGCGGGATTAAAAATCGGCTATTTTGCTCAACATCAAGTCGATCAATTACAACTTGATTCCACACCATTGCTGCATTTAAAAGATTATGCTGAACGTACACCGGAATTGGAACTTAGAAAATTTTTAGGTAGTTTTGGATTTTCGGGTGATAGTGTATTAACCCCAGTAAACACTTTTTCCGGCGGTGAAAAATCGCGATTGGCGTTGGCTTTAATCGTTTGGCAAAAACCAAATTTATTGTTACTGGACGAACCCACCAATCACTTAGATTTAGAAATGCGCAATGCCTTAAGTCTCGCTTTACAAGAATATACTGGTGCAATGATCTTGATTTCGCATGATCGCTTTTTAGTTCGCACCACCACCGATCAACTTTATTTAGTCGCCAATGGAGCGCTGCAACCCTTCGATGGTGATCTCAATGATTATCAACGCTGGTTATTTGATTTTCGAAAAAATGCAGTGATAGAAGATACCGCACGGACAGCGGCAAAAAAAGACCAAAGTAAACAGCCAGCTAAACCAGTATCCACGCCTCGCGTTTCCGCAGAAAAAATCAAACGGTTAGAAGCAGATTTGGCGAAACGACAAACAGAAGTTGCGCAATTAGAAGCCTTATTAACAGATCAATCTTTATATGAATCCCAACATAAAGATAAATTGCAAAGCCATTTATTGGCACTCAGCCAAGCCCAAAAAGAGTTGGAAAAAGTTGAAACGATCTGGTTGGAAGCGAGCGAGGCGAATGATTTAATTTAAGTTACTTTAGATGAAAACGCACCCGCTTGCGGGAGAGGGTTAGGGGAAAGGGGCAAAAATCGAATTTAATCGTATAAACAAGAGAAAAAACCTTGGCTCATCCATTATCCCCTCCCCCGTTTACGGGAAGGCGCCGTCCCGCACTTGTTGCGGGAGTGCCCGAAGGGCGGGAGAGGGTTCGCTTTTACCTAAAAATCATTGTCAATTCAATTTGCTTTTTACTGAACTATGCATTTTTACCACTTCCACATTGGGCTTCTTCGGGCAAGCAGCTTCCTCTATTTTGAACATGGTAACCAGAAAAATCACCATGGGTCCCGCACTATATAAAAATATATAAAAGAGATGAGTCATACATTGATACAACGTTTCTTTAAAAGTATTATTAAACATATATTTTCACCTATCTTAA
>DATAXC010000319.1:0-8885 GCA_036266895.1 Gammaproteobacteria bacterium | reverse complement strand
TTAGGACAATATGTTTCGCCTGGCACCACTTTAGTTTCTTTACAAGCATTAGATCCTTTATATGTCATGTTTAATTTACCGGAACAACAGTTACCTCATTTATTTCTTAATCAAGCCGTCAGTGTCAATGTTAACTTTGGTGAAGAAGGAAAAGTGGTACCCGGAAAAATCACCGCGATAAATTCTAAAGTTGACCAAGCCACCCGAAATATTTTGGTACAAGCCACTATTACCAACGAAAAAGCATTACTGTATCCCGGTATGTTTGCATTGGTTAAAATATGGTTGAACGCGCGCCAAAATACCTTAGTCGTTCCTCAAACTGCTATTTCCTATAGCTTAAGCGGTGATTATGTATTCTTAATTAAAGACGAAAGTGAAGCGAAAGATGGCTCGTTATTACGTGTTTACCGACAATACGTGAAAGTCGGTGAACGTCAAGACAATGAAATAGCGATCCTTGAAGGATTAAAACTGAACGATGTCATCGTCACCTCTGGACAATTAAAACTACAAAATGGCACACGTGTTGTTATTGATAATAGTGTCAAGCTATAAGCATCGAATGTGGAGTAGGTAATCTCATGTCTTTCACCGACTTATTTATTAAACGACCGGTCTTAGCCTGCGTCGTCAGCTTAATGATTTTACTGTTTGGCTTGCGCGCATTAAGCACGCTTGAATTACGCCAATTTCCTAAAATGGACAACACCGTCATCACGATCACTACCACTTACCCAGGTGCTAATTCTGATTTAATGCAAGGTTTTATTACGGCGCCGATTGAAAAATCGGTGGCCAGTGCAGATGGTATTGATTACCTGACTTCACAAAGCGTAGAAGGTATGAGTGTCATTAACGCATATATTCGCTTAAATTTTGATCCGCATGTGGCCATGACTGATATCATGGCCAAAGTATCAGAAGTATCCAATCAATTACCGAAAGAAAGTAACGAACCGGTGATTTTAAAATCTACCGGCAGCCAAACTGCGTTGATGTATATTGGCTACAGCAGCAAACATATGTCCAATGAACAAATCACTGATTATTTGTCGCGCGTAATACAACCCAATTTACAAACCGTCGCTGGTGTTTCTAATGCTGAAATTATTGGTGGACAAATCTATGCCATGCGTATTTGGTTAGATACCGACAAAATGGCTGCATTACAAGTTGCAGCGGCTGATGTTGTGCATACGTTACAAAGTCAAAACTTTCAAACCGCTGCCGGACAAACCAAAGGTAAATATGTTTTATTTAATATTAACGCCAAAACCAATTTAGAAAATCCTGCGCAATTTAAAGAAATGGTGATCAAAAATATTAATGGGACATTGATACGTTTAAAAGATATAGGTACAGTCGAATTAGGCGCTGAAAATTACGATTCATCCGTTAAATTTAATGGTCAAAATGGTGTGTTTATCGGTATCGAAGCCACACCAACCGCTAATCCATTGACAGTCATCAATGATGTCAAAAAAATCTTGCCGCAAATTGCGATTAATTATCCACCCGAATTAGATAGTAAAATTGTTTACGACAGCACTGATTATATCCGCAGTTCTATTCATGAAGTAATCATCAGTATTATTGAAGCAACCATCATTGTTATTCTGGTCATTTTTGCTTTTATTGGTGCTGTTCAAGCGGTCAGCATTCCCGTTATTACCATTCCATTATCTTTAATTGGTGTCTGTTCGTTGATGTTTGCCATGGGTTATTCAATTAACTTACTCACTCTGCTTGCGATGGTGATTGCGATTGGTTTGGTGGTAGATGACGCAATTGTGGTTGTTGAAAATATTTATCGTCATATTGAAGAAGGACTAACGCCCCACGAAGCGGCCTTAAAAGGCGCGCGAGAAATTGCTGGCCCGATTATTTCTATGACCACCACTTTAGCTGCCGTATATGCACCAATTGGCTTTATGACTGGCTTAACTGGTGCATTATTTAAAGAGTTTGCCTTTACCTTATCTTTTTCCGTGATTCTCTCCGGTATTATTGCACTTACTTTATCGCCGATGATGTGTTCCAAATTATTAAATTCTTCGATGATGCATCAAAAACTAGTGATTTATATTGATTCGTTATTTGATCATTTAAAACATGGTTATGCGCGTCGATTACATATGGTCGTAGAAAATCGGGCTGTCGTAGTAGCATTTGCTGTGATTATGCTTATCGGCTGTTTACTGATTGCGTTGACAACAAAAACTGAATTAGCCCCTGACGAAGATCAAAGCATTCTGTTTATGCAATTAAGCGCGCCAAAATATGCTAATATCGATTACACGACCAAATTTACTGATTTACTCCCACCGATGTTTGAATCTATTCCAGAAACCGAAGATTTCTTTGTTTTCAATGGCAGCAGTTCTGTCAATAATGCGATTGCAGGATTAATTTTAAAACCCTGGGACCAACGAGATAAATCGCAGGCGCAAGTATTACCGATAGTGCAAGGAAAAATTAAAACCATTGCGGGATTAAATGCCGTTGCCTTCCCCCTGCCCTCTTTGCCAACCAATTCCAGCGGCATGCCAGTTCAATTTGTCTTAACCTCAACGGATGATTACACCGCCATTTATCAAGTCATAAAAAAATTAGAAGCCGCTGCGATGCAAAGTGGTTTATTCATGTTTGTTGACTCAGATTTACGCTTTGAAAAGCCGATGTTAGAAGTACACGTCGATAATAATAAAGCGGCTAGCATGGGTGTTAATATGGATAATATCGGTAGCACGCTGGCAATATTATTAGGCGGTAATTATATTAACCGTTTTAGTATTTATGGCCAGAGCTATCAAGTGATTCCGCAAGTATTCCAAGAATTTCGCTATAATCCTTACAAAATTAACGATTATTATGTCACAACCAATAGCGGTCATTCAGTACCCTTAGCCAGCGTTGTTAACTTGAAGATGACGACGCAACCGAATGAATTATATCGCTTTCAACAGCTCAACTCAGCTACTTTGTCTGGGATGGTGATGCCTGGCACTTCGATTACTGAAGGATTGGCTTTCTTACAACAAGAAGCGTTAAAAACGTTACCCGCTGGTTTTGGTTATGATTATGCGGGTCAATCGCGGCAAGTGATTCAAGAAGGTTATACGATGATTTACACCTTTTTCTTTGCCTTGATTATTATTTATTTAGTGTTGGCTGCGCAATTTGAAAGTTTTCGCGATCCTTTTATTATATTAATCAGTGTACCATTGTCTATTATTGGTGCCTTGTTACCCCTGCATTTAGGGTTAGCTACCTTAAATATTTATACCGGTATCGGTTTAGTCACCTTGATTGGTTTAATCAGTAAGCATGGTATTTTAATTGTTGAATTCGCTAATCAATTACAAGAACATGAAGGATTAAATGCACGCGATGCGGTGATTAAATCCTCCATGCTGCGTTTACGCCCGATCTTAATGACGACAGTTGCCATGGTGTTAGGTGTGCTGCCATTGATTTTAGCCAGTGGTGCTGGCGCGAAAAGCCGTTTTGACATTGGCTTAGTCATTGCCGCAGGGATGTTAATCGGTACTTGTTTTACTTTGTTCGTTGTACCGACGATGTATACGATATTTGCACGTAAAACAATAACGTGAAAATGGGCACGATGCACTTTGCTCACTAATCGTGAACGTGCCCGCGTGCGTGCCGGTGCCCGTTTTTTCTTAGAAATTTTCATATGAATTTACGAGAAAAGACGGGCACCGGCACGCACGCGGGCACGTTCACGATTAGGCCATGGTAGTTTGTCATGTACAGAGATATTTTCTATAGAAACACCCCTCACCCGCCGCGCTTCGCGCGTCGGCCTCTCCCACAAGGGGAGAGGCAAAAATTTTAATGTATTTATTTATTCAACCACGAGAAACCTCATGAACTCACACACAGAACTAGAAAAACCAACAACACCTGAAGAAGAATTAAAAAACCTTAAACAGTTAATTTCGCTGCATAGAAAAAAAGAGAGTATGGCGCTTGCAGAAAAAATTCTAGAAAATAATCCTCAAGAATCGTTTGCTTTTCTTATCTATAACACTAATAAATACTATAAGAATCCGCGATTATTATATAACAAATTAACTGACTTTATTAAACAAGCTGAGCGCACCAATCAACCAGCAAACGCATTGATTTATCTTTATCACGCTAACTTTTCTCTGAAAATCGGTCATCTAAATGAAGCAAAAGAGGATCTCGGCTTGATATTAAGTGCGGCACCCAATAATTTTTTAGCACTTTCTTACTTAGCTTATATTAGTTATCTAGAGGAAAATTTCGATCTCTGCCGATTATGTATTAATCATAGCCTAAAAAATTCGCCGGCCATCTCTAATTATATCAACAATCCAGATGCACAGATACTGCGCGGACTAATGATGATAAAAACATTAACAAAGAACGACTGTTCTCCACTCTTTCACATTTTACTAGATTTTGTTAATGCCCTCATATCATTACTCCCTCTTGATGATAAAGAAGGAGATGAGATTTACTCTGACATGCTTAAAAATAAATTAGCTACCTTAATACCGATTTTTCATAAAGATAATATATTTAAAGTCAGTTTTAATGGTGACGCTGCCAATCCCGCAATTGAGGACTTAAAAAAATTCAGAGAAGCTATAGTAAAAAAATTAATGGCGGTTAGGCAACCTGATACGGCAATTTTTAAAACGCCGAAAACAATCATGCATGTCGCTGATGCTATCTTTACTTGTATGCTTGCTTTAGCTAAATTATATAAAGAAACAGCTGATCGTACATTTGCATACCGATTACGATGTTCTGCAATTTATGTAGCAAGTTACTGGCATAGTTTACCTTTACGGCTAGCTAGCCACGCCATTGGTCCCATCATTACCTCCTCTCAAGATAACCCAGACGCATTATTAGATATCACGCAGCATGAGAAAAGCCAACATCGAAAACGTGCCTGACCAGCTTGTCTAACATGGCTATTTTGACCTATACTACAAAATAGACGCGTCCATTTTGTAGTATAGGTCAAAATAGCTATGACGCGTTACATAGAAAGATTTATTTATCAAGGACTTACAAAAAAGATGGTTTTTATTGGCGGGCCACGGCAAGTAGGCAAAACCACGCTCAGTAAAAGCTTATGCCATGGTCAATTTGCCCATCGCAATATTCGCAACGACTAAAACCAAAAAATACGGTACAACTGGTTGCACAATTAAAACATTCATTTAATCAAGATGGTATATTAGTAACTACACCAGCGGAATTTTTTAATAATCCGCCATGGGAGATTGCAAAATGAGCGACTCATTATCAACACCCAGCTTAAAACGTAAACCAGTATTGCAATATATATCGATTGACTTGTTAGTACGTGGACAATATCAACCACGTCAACATTTTGATCCTGAGAAATTACAAGAATTAGCCGAATCAATCAAAAGCACGAGTGGATTATTACAACCTATTGTCGTTAGACCATTAAAAGATAATCGTTATGAAATTGTCGCTGGTGAACGCCGTTGGCGCGCTGCGCAATTAGCGGGTTTAAGCGAAGTCAGTTGTCTCGTTTATCCCTACACCGATGAACAAGCGTTACAGGCGTCTATTGTGGAAAATATTAGCCGCGCTGACTTAAATCCAATAGAAGAAGCACAAGCTTATCAACGGTTAATTGATGAATTTCATTATTTACACGAAGAAGTTGCCGCTTCTGTCGGCAAATCACGTACTGTGATCACCAACTGTTTGCGTTTATTAAAATTAGATACGCGCGTGCAAAAAATGCTGATTGAGAGTAAATTATCAGAAGGACATGGTAAAATTCTTGCTGGTTTAACCATACCACAACAATTAATGTTAGCTGAACAATGCGTACAAAAAGGCTGGAATGTCCGTAAATTAGAATTAGAAGCAAAAAAATTGCATCAGACCGAACAAGAAATCAATCATCCTTATAGCGATGCCAACGTAAAACATTTAGAAAACGCACTATCAAAACATATTGGTAATCGTGTGGAAATTGCTTATGAAAATCAAGGGGGTGGTTATTTGCGTATCCGCTTTAATAATATTGATGAATTAGAAGGTCATTTTGATAAGATTGGATTTAGGGAGGAGTAAAGACATCGCATCCGCAGAGAAGAAGATGCAGGTAACCTGCAATCTTTTTCTCTGCGGATGCAGGGTAAATTAGAACGATTTCATCGGACATTGAAATTATGCACAAGAGGGCATACCTCTACCAAAATGACTATCCCCGCACGGTCTTCACAAACTTATAATTTTCTTTCGCATCCCAATTAATGTCCCAAGTCATCACCTTTTTCAACATCGGATAAGCTTGCGTAGGCACATAACTATCACATTTTTGTTTGGTTTGCAGACATTGCATCGCTTCGTTAATCACCGCAGGCTCAACATAACCACCGCCGGCCGCTTGAATGGTTGCCGGCAAACCAGCCACATATTTTTCCGCAGCATTTTTAATGCCATGCTTCATCCAGACTTGTATCGTGCTATCCGCTTGCGACACAATAAAATCTTTGCTGCCTTGCACATAACAAGCTGGGCCATTGATGCCTGGCATACAACCCGAGTTATACAATTGCACTTGCACACGATCCACTAAATGAGCTTGAATTAATTTATCGTATTTACCATTAGAAAAGTATTGAAAATAAACATCTAAGGTTTCCGGTGCGATGGTGACAAAAAATTCTTTGCCTTTGCTTTTAAAATAATTTTTTAATTCTTGCGTTGCTTCTACTAAGTATCGGCTATTTTCTACTGTTAATCCGTGCTCAAAATCATAATCAACACCATTAAAACCGTAAGTTTCAATCACTTGTTTTAACGTATCAATAAATTTTCGATTTTGTTGCTGACTATTCACTTGATACGCGCCATTTTGACCGCCTAAGGAAATCAATACTTTTATTTTTTTATCTTGTAACGCTTTTATATCTTTTTTAAATGTAGCAATACTGTCTGGCGTTGCCTGATAAGGCGGTCCTTGTAAGGTGAAGCTGACAGTGCCATCAGAAGATAAATCCGCAAATGCGACGGGAACAATATCGTATTGCGTTGGGATACTGGTTAATTTCACTGGTGTTTCTGCAGGATTCGTGAAATTTTGCCAATAGCCGGATAGTGAATCGACTAGTGCGGCATTAGTATTGGTTGTTGATGCGATTGCAGAGGTGGTAAATGTGGTGGTTATGGTTAATAGTGCCGCAATCAGGTAATGGGATAAATTTGAAGATTTCATTTTGTAGGCTCGTTTGGTTAGTCATAATTTTTGCCATTATGCTGATAACCGATTAAAAACTCAACTGATTTTGCGACTTCTACGCTCACTCGCCCACATAGGTGCGTAAGGAAAAGCCCCTCTCCCGCCATTGTTGGGCTTCGCAAGCTCAGCCCAACAATGGCGGGAGAGGGGCTTTTCCTTACTGTCCTTAAGTTAGCGCTTACGTTTCCTCACCTTGCTTGCCCCCAAGAAACTGCTAGAATACCTACACATCACTACCCCTAACCCAGAACATCATGACTCCACGACAATGACACCGACCACCATTAACACGGACATTTTCCATCCTCCATTGCCGACCATCCCCGGCAAGCCATTGCCTTGGCAAAATTTGCATGGTGCCAGTATTGCTCTCGCTTTAAGCAACGCGATCGCACAATCGCAACAACCGGTATTACTTATCGCGCCAGATAGCTTGTCTGCTGCTAATTTAATCACTGAATTAAACTTTTTTGCGCCAGAAATCCCAGTACTCTCTTTACCGCACTGGGAAACTTTACCTTACGATCATTTTTCGCCGCATCAAGATATTACTTCCGAACGGTTAGCCGCTTTATATCGCATTCCAACATTGTCACAAGGCGTCATCATCACCACTGCTGCCACGGTAATCCACCGCTTATCGCCGCGAGATTTTTTAGGTGCGCATTCTTTTTTATTAAAACGCGGCGATCAATTAAATATCGAGCATTTTCGCAACCATCTTACCAAAAGTGGTTATTACGCCGTAAGTCAAGTGCGCAGCCCCGGTGAATTTGCGATACGCGGCTCTATTATTGATTTATTTCCCATGGGCAGCCACACCCCATTTCGGATTGATTTGTTAGATGATGAAGTCGACTCTATCCGCTTGTTTTCTGCAGAAACACAACGTTCATTAGAAAAAATCAACGAAATTCGTTTATTGCCAGCGAAAGAATTTCCATTAAGTGAAGCCGCCATAGAACAATTTCGACAAAACTGGCGTAGTCAATTCAGCGGTAACCCACTGAAATGTCCCATCTATCAAGATATTTCTGAAGGGATTTGTCCGCCCGGCATCGAATATTATTTATCGTTCTTTTTTACTAGCACAGCTAGTTTATTTGATTACTTACCCGCAAATACCCTCATACTGACCTTAGGTAATATTCATGCAAAAATCACCGAATTTTGGCAAGAAATTACGCTACGCTATGAACAATTACGCTTTGATCAATCGCGGCCTTTATTACAGCCAGAACAATTATTTATTCCTGTCAATGCATGCATGGCCGCGCTAAAAAATTATTTGCGGATTACCTGCGATCTCAGCACATTACCTGCATCAACACCGCCTGCAACTGGTCAATTTACTACTGCGCCCGCACCAACCCTAGAAGTTCAACATAAAGCAGCGCATCCATTAGCCGCATTAAATCAATTTATTACTGATTATTCAGGCCGGATTTTATTTTGTGCAGAATCTGCCGGCCGCCGTGAAGTGTTATTGCAATTATTTAATAGCATTGCTTTAACGCCAACTTATTTCCCCTCTTGGCAAGCGTTCATCACCAGCGATGAACCTTACGGCATTACGGTGACACCGATCGAA
>DATAXC010000295.1:0-3559 GCA_036266895.1 Gammaproteobacteria bacterium | reverse complement strand
AGATAGTGTTGAACAGCATCGTAAACAGTTAATGGCTTAGCAATGCTTTTATTAAGATCATGAGCGATAGCAACGGCTTTCATTTGTGCTTGTTTGAAGGTGAGAATATCCGCGCTATTACTCTCGTTACTATCATCCGCTTTACCCAATGTTTTCTTGATGTAATGTTTGGTTGGCTCATTGAAAAATCGCATATACCAAATGCCGCCGCGTGCACCTTTTCTGTAACCAAGGTACAAGCCTTCATGAATTAACCGCCAATACTGCTCATGGCTAATTGGTAATTTTAGCCTGGCTTCACGACTATCAAGTCTGGCATCTTTCACAATTCTTCCCACACTCACCGCCTCAAACCATTTAGGTAAAACTTAGGTAATAAACGTGTTTACACACTAGAAAATATCCATGTATTATAAAAGACGAAGTTTAATTAAAACAATAGGTTAAATTGTACGTGGCTGTGTTTTAGTGTACAAATAGCACCCTCTTACGGCGGTAACGCGGATTCGAATTCCGCAGGGAGCGCCATATTTAAGCATTAAAATCAAGCAGTTATAAGAGATCACAAACTAGATGGAGCAAAATTCACCCAATATCAGTAAATTATCGGTAATATCCCTAGCGAAAGATACATGAAGTTGAGTTGGCGTTGAATGCCGTTTAATGAAGTTGTACTATACTGCCTAATTGGGAGAATAGCTTAATATGATATCGAGTAAGGAAGAATTGCTTTTAATACTGAATTCCGACAATTTTGGGTATCAGCTTTATGAGCATCCTCCTGTTTTTACAGCTAGTGATGCAGAGGAGCATTGTGTTCATATTCCAGGGGTGCATGTTAAAAATTTATTTTTACGTAATAAGAAAAAGACGGCTTACTGGTTAATTACGGTGAAAGATGAAAAACGCGTTGATTTGATGGCTTTTGGAAACATATTAAACGAGGGTCGATTGAGTTTCGCGAGTCATAGTGACTTGATTGCGATGCTGGGAATTCAGCCTGGCTCAGTAACCCCTCTGGCCATAATCAATGACCAAGCAAAACGCGTTAAATTAATTTTTGATAATGCTTTGTTATTGGAAAAACATATCAACATTCACCCCATGGAAAATACAGCAACTATTTCTGTCCAGCTTTGTGATTTGTTACGTTTTATTGAAGGCAACCATCAAGGCAAAATAGAGTTTATTGAGATACCGAACTCTTAGAAAGTTAATAGTGGTGACGTCCCTATGAGAATTTAATCATGAATAAACATCATAAAGATAATAATATTACAGTTGAAATGGCTGCTCTCGAAGATATTCCTGGCATTATTGCGGTATTAGAAGAAAATCTACTGATTAATAAAGATAGATCAGTAATAGGCGATTTGGAGCAGGGTGGATTTCTTATTGCGCGGCATTCAGTGGAAGATTTGCATGATTGGATTGAGGATAAAGAAAATCACATTGTTATGGTTTATAAGGAAGCACAAAAAATTATCGGCTATATTCTTGGCTGTAATTTGTCTGTCTTATCATCGGAGATGCAAACTAAGATTGCAGAGATTCAACTTCTCAGGGATATTTCGGCGACGAATCTTGTTTTGTACCATAAGCAAATTGCTATTAAGCCAAACCAAAAAGGTGTCGGAAGCAAGCTGTTACAAAGCTTCTTTGATTTTGCAGTAATGAAAGGTTGCCACCATATTGTTTGTTTCATTGTCCATGAACCCATTTTGAATAAAGTATCTATTGGATTTCATCAAAAGCATGGGTTCGAGTGTGTGGGGCTGGTTCAGATTGAAGACCTGAAGGATGGAGTTTATCTCAAAAAATTAAGGACAAATTGATGAAAAAAATAATTTACATCGCTGACCCTGAAATCCTTTCCATTCCCATTGCTGAATGCAGCGAGCCCTTAATTGACGTGAAAAATTCAAACGAACTTCTTTACGGTTTGCCACCCGAGTGTGAGTTAACAGCCCCTTGTTACACCAAAATGAGAAAATCTGTCTTTGAAAAATTATGCCAAGCTCAAAAAGGCTTACCTAGCGGTTGGCGCTTCCGCTTGTACGAAGGCTTCCGTAGCTTAGAAGTACAAGAAATGCTTTTTGATCAAGAATGCCAGCGTGTTCGTGCTCGTTATCCGCAAGGCACTCCTGAGGAGCATTTTCACGAAACCACACGTCTAGTCTCACCTGTAACAAACTTTGATGGCTCAAGAAATATCCCGCCACATAATACTGGTGCTGCTATTGATATAGAAATTTTAACAGAAACTAACGAGCTCCTTGATATGGGAATGGCTGCTAAGGATTGGATTATAGTTAATCCTGAGTTCTGCCTAACCGATTGCCAGCTCATCAATAAAAGCGCTCAGAATAACCGCCGCCTACTACTTGATCTCATGCGATCACACGGCTTTGTCAATTATCCAACAGAATGGTGGCATTTTTCGTATGGGGATCGTTATTGGGCGTACCATCAAAATGTAAAAGTAGCAATTTATGGATCAGCGGATAATTTTCTTTAGTCTGTTAATTCGTCCATATTTGAGTGTTAGCCAGTGGCTAGCATTCAATTTCTGAGAGTGAGCTTTCAAAGTCGTTTATTACATCTTCAATAGTTGTTTTTTGAGCACATCAAAAAATACACTTCCAACTCTTAAATATCGAGAGACGTATGCGTCAAATCACCAGCACTATTCCTGCAATTAAATTTATGTGCTAATTTTTAATTTCTCATTGCAACCAACAGTGTAAGGTAGCAATGCTTCATAGTCAGCAAGCGCTTTGCAGTTGGGCAGAGCATTAAACACGAAGGTGAGGTATTTAACCGGGTCGAGGCTATGTAATTTTGCGCTTTGAATCAAGCTAAACAGGTTGGCACTGGCATGTGCTCCCTCAACGCTATTAGAGAAAAGCCAATTATTCCGACCGCATACGAATGGCTTGATTGCCCTCTCGCTGCGATTATTATCTATTTCGTAGCGGCCATCTAGCAAATAGGCCATCAAATATGGCCAGCGTTTACGTGTGTATTCGATCGCTACACCTAATTTACTGGAATGTAATACGGATTGGGATTTTTCATCTAGATACTTTTTTAAATCATCAAGAACAGGTTTGGCTTGTTTCTCTCTGACAGCTTTGATGGTTGCACTATCTGCATGCGTTGCTTTTAGATTTTCTTCTATTTGATAAAGCGCACGTATCGTTCTGACAACATGCCCCGATACTCCTTTTAATTTCTTTAATGGCAGTAGAAAACGAATGAACAAATTCCTCCAGGACTTTTCTGGTTTCTTGGTCAGCACTCATCACAATTTGCTCTAGTTTATTCATCTGGCGATCTTAGCAAATAATAGTATAAATAGCGATAAATATTGCATTTTTTTAAAAAAAATCTTGGCAAATTTCTCGGGGATATTGACCAATCAAATGAAAATCCAATCCCATCAACAATGCCTGTAATTGTGTTGTAGACAGCGTTCCAAACCGGCGTAAACTCCGCGAAGAATTTTACCCGCCTAAAAAGTCGCCTAAGTAATTCAGCCAACATATCGATCATATTT
>DATAXC010000276.1:0-2593 GCA_036266895.1 Gammaproteobacteria bacterium | reverse complement strand
CGCTTCCCGCACCTGAGTTAATCCAATACCGTATCCAGTTTTTTTACCCGCAGTAACAGCAACATTACTAAGAATTTTATTCATTAACTCAGCCGCCATCCCTTTACCATTGTCATTTATACTCACATTAACCCATTCATTTGTAGCTTCAAGCTTCAATTCAACTTTTCCTTTGTTACCATCAAACGAATCAACGGCATTATTAATCAAATTGGATATCATTCTTTTAAAAGCGCTGGGCTCTATATTTATAAAGGCAAAATAGGCAGATTGAATAAAGTTATGATCAAATTTGATAGGTAAATTTTGATATTGATACTTTTTGTCGGTTAACAGTTGCAGCAAAACCGCAGAGATTAAAATAGGTTGACGTACTTCAGTCTCTGAAGGAGAATCCGTATCTTTCTTTTGATATTGATTCAATAAATGATTAGCTATATCGCCAATACTAATCGCCGCCTCTCGCAAGGCGATACGGTCTGTTTCTGGAATTTCAGTACAGGATTTCACAATCATCAATAAGCTTGCTAAGGGTGAACGAATATCATGCGCAACTTGATTAGCCAATTTTATAAATTTTTCTTGTTCTTGCGTAAGTTTTTTATGGACCTCGCTTTCCATTTTTAAATGTTCGGCTTCCTTTTCTAGCCGTAAACGTTCTACTTCTTGCTCACGCTTAACTCGCTCTATTTCTTTTTGAGCAGTAATTTCAATCGAAGTTCCCACTACACCAATAATAGTTCCCGTATCATCACGCAATGGTGCTTTAACTGCGGCATAATGCTTAATTTGCCCTGTTGTGTCTGTGATCGTTTCTTCTTGAGAAAGAACCTTACCCGTTCGCATTACTTCTTCGTTATGTTGCTTGATATGATCTGCCATTTCTTTTGGATATAATTCATATAATGTTTTTCCAACATAATCATTCAATGCCTTGAGTCCAGTCGCTTCTAAAACATATTCATTTGCACCTAAAATAACACTATCAACATCTTCCCAATAAATGGGTGCCGGAATAATAGAAGCAATCTTAGCAAGATCTTCGAGTATTTTTAGATTACCAATAGCCTTATGATTTACCATACTCTACACTCTCTCATGTAATAATGAAGGATAATTTTTCTCAATAAAGGCTTTAAATATTTTCGAATCTATATTTAACCATTCAAAATCTAATTGCTGCAAAATAGCGGTGGTTCTGTTTTGTAAAATTTGAATATTTGTTGATAACGTATAATCCTCTAACCATCCTTGGTGCAATAAGAAACATTGTATTAATTCCTTGTATTCGGATTTTTCCAAACTCTTTATAAGTGTATCAAAAAATCCAGCCAGGGTTAAGGTTTGGATTGGCAAAACCTTCTCTTCATTAAGCGCTTTGGCAATATCACAAGAAAAAGAGTTAAAAACGTGATAAATACCATTACTAAGTTGTTGTTTATTAAATAACTTAACAACCGCCTTTGCCGTCAAATCAACCGGAGATATTTCTTCTGTCTCAATTGACGGTGTAATAATACCCAATTTGAGCAAACATTTAAGTCGATTTAAAAATCCATTATCCGCCATATTTTCTTGAACGCGGTAATTATTTGCCATAAAAGCCAAATTACCCACCCGATAAATATTGGTCATTACACCATATCTTCGATAATCAATAACTACTCTTTCTCCCTGGTATTTACTTTTAACATAAACATTCGATCGTCCTTCTAAATTGCTACCCAAATCATCTTCTGTAAAAATATATTGATCACACTTAGGAATATAACCTTCTTTCAAAATTGAAGAAGTAGAAATATAATGAAAATCTTTCATTTTTGTTAATTTTGATAATTCTAATAAATTAATCGTTGCTTGCACATTTGCTGAATAAAATTTATCGTATTCACCATAATGCTTAGTCAATGCAGCAGCATGTATTATACTATCTATTTGTGAAGCCAGTTTTTGAAAGTCTTTATTTGAAAAACTTAAATTATTTTTTTCAAGATCTGCGGCAAAAACAAATATTCGACTATCTTTTAATTGATCCAGATTTTTATCAAAATATAATTTAAATTTACGATTTATCCTGTAAAATGCCTCTGCATCCGAACCAGCTCGTATCAACAAAAATATATTATAATCAGTCAATGTTAATAATTGATCAAGAAGATTGCACCCCAAGAATCCTGTGGCGCCCGTTAACAAAATATTAGCAAGTGGCTTTACCTTATAATCAAAGGTTAACCGCTGAATAGAAAAAAAATAATTATCTAACTTAACTTGCAATTGAGAACTAACCAGCGAAATACGATTTTTTATTTGATAAATAGTTTTGGCTTGTTCCAAGCGTAATATTAGATTATTTTTTTCTAAAAAAATATTTTTTGCGATTCGTCGAACTGTTTTAAAATTAAATATATCAGTAACATTAATATGAAAATCAACCTGTAAATTACAAGTCAACGTGATTGCTTTGATTGAATTTCCCCCTAATTTAAAAAAATCGTCATCAATCCCAACTTTTTCTACTCCTAAGACTTTGACAAATGCTTGGCAAATTAATTTTTCTTGCTTATTCCGAGGCGCCACATACTTATTAATATTG
>DATAXC010000270.1:0-7839 GCA_036266895.1 Gammaproteobacteria bacterium | reverse complement strand
CAGCGTATTGATTTATTCAACAACGCTCCTTGGGGGAGAGGCAAAAAGCTTTAAGCTTATTTATTCAATAAAGTGCGGGGTAAACGCCGGGCGAGAGAGGGCGCGTTTTAAATAGCCATCAATAATCATCATCACCGGTTGCGGTATCTGGGCTACCTTGATCTTGATCCTGCTGATCGCTATTACTATTATTACTATTACCGCTGCCACTACCGCTATTATTATCAGAATTGCTATTACCTGAATTACTATTATCTGCCGGTGCCTGCTGTTGTTGCATCGTATTACTATTATCTGTGCCTGTCGCATCATCCGCTACCGCAAACGTACTATACATCACCGAGGCGCTAGCTACAGTCGCAACCGCCAATACGGCAAAAAGCTTGGTTTTCATGTTTTTCTCCTAGTCAATTAAAGTAAATTCCAAAAGTGAACGCCGAAAGCAATACTAATACGAAATAATCCGTTTTTCTATTGTTATTTAAGTAGATACAAAGCGGCCCATTTGAATACCTGCCATCCTGATTTGACTTTACGCACCAATCTTTGCTATAAAGCCATTACTTTAATAAATCAGTCTAAGTAGCTGTAAATATTTAGTACGATTCCTTCTCTTTATAAACACAGGAAGCATTTATGATAGCCAATAATCGCGCTATGACTTTTTCCTTTATGCGATCAATTTACCCCTGGTTGATTGTAGCTTGTGGCATGTTGTTTTATTGCTATAACTATTTCCTTCGTGTCTCCCCTAGTGTCATGCAAGCCGATCTTACCCATGCTTTCCATATTACGGCCACCCAATTTGGTACGTTGGCCGCGTTTTACTATTATGCCTATACCCCCATGCAAGTGCCGGCTGGCATGATTTATGACCGATTTGGCGCCCGTTTCGTATTATGCAGCGCCTGCTTAGTCGCCTCCTTGGGTTTAGCTGTATTCGTCGCTGCAGATAGCTTTGCCATGGCCGGTGCAGGCCGTTTTATGGTCGGTCTAGGCTGTGCATTTGCTTATATTGGTACATTAAAGCTAGCCTCGATTTGGCTGCCGCCCAATCGATTTGCGACCGTTGCTGGTGTCGCTACTGCAATTGGCATGGTATCTGGTGCCATGGCGCAAAAATACCTTGCGCCGGTTGTCGAAGCGATTGGCTATCAAGAAGCCTTACGATCCGCTATTTTTGCTGGCATCGCCTTAAGTATTTTCTTGATCTTTCTCGTCAGAAGCACCCCAAAAAATCTTGCTTTGAGCAATGTAGACCAAACTGCACATGCTAATATGACAACCAAGCAACTGTTTGCCGCTTTACGAATTATTTTCACTAATCGACAAATGTGGTTAATCGGCATTATCGGCTGTTTACTGTACCTTCCTTCTTCTGTTTTTCTTGATTTATGGGGCATTCCTTACCTAAAAAGCGTCTATCAACTTACCTCTCAAGAAGCGGTGAACATTTCTAGCTACACTTTTTATGGTTGGATTATCTCTGGCCCAATTATTGGTATATTGTCAGACAAGATTAAACGTCGTCGTTTGCCTTTAATTGTGAGCGGCTTCTTTGCAGCTGCATTATTGTGCGTTGTATTTTATATACCGGGTCTCACCTTATCCGGATTATATGCTACGTTCTTCATGATTGGCTTTTGCTGTGGCGGTCATCCGCTGTGCTTTGCTTTAGGCAAAGAAAGTAACCCAATCCAAATCTCAGCCACTTCCGTGGCAGTCACTAATATGCTGATCATGGCTGGCGGTGCTATTTTCCAGCCTGTCGTCGGCAAGTTATTAGATTTACATACCACCAGCCCCATTGGTTTAGATGGCTTACCGGCTTATAGTGGCGCAGATTATACATTTGCGCTTAGCGTGATTCCGCTAGGTGTAGCGCTTGGTATTTTCCTTTCCCTGTTCCTCAAAGAAACTTATTGCGAATCTCAAGCCAGTGAAGAAGATGAAAAGATTTTTCGGCCAGATACCGCGACTGCTCGTACGCCTGCATTTGAAGGAGCAACGCAGTAGCGCATTTAAGTATCATTACGACTTTAGGCTTTATAGGCTCTTAGCTTAGCAGCAGTTAAAATACCCTCTACCCTCTCCCGCCCTGTCGGGCACCCTCCCCCGTAAACGGGGGAGGGGATAATAGATAGGTCAAATTTTTCTGATTATACAATTAAAGCTGGATTTAGTCCCCTCCCCCACTTGTGGGGGAGGGTGCCCGACAGGGCGGGAGAGGGTATTAATTGCTAAACTGTAAGCGGTTATTCTGACTTTTATCATCAGCAACATCATCAATCGTAACCAATAAAACCGTATCAGTAAGCACATTAACCGACTCACCCACACTAGACGTAGCTGGATCAGAATCAACAAATACCCAATCACTCGCAAGTTCTCTTCCATCTATTCCTGATTCTTTTGCTAATTTATCTAAATAGGATTGTCCATAAGTTAAAACTAAATTATAAACCACACTCAAATCATCTTGTTTTGCAAAACACTTCTTTTCTACAAAAGGAAACAGCAAATGATCAAAATATTGGCATCCACACAAAATATAGGCTTTAAGCGCATTCGCCGCCGCTATTTTCTCGTCTTTGCTAGGGCCGCCAAATATACTATTTGTAATCTTTTTTAAAATATCTTTTTGGCGTTTTGCTATATAGATATCAGCCATCGCGGAAAGAATTAACGTGGACAATATTGCACTATCTCCTTCGGGAGAAATCACTTTTTCCCACCAACGCGGCCAATGCTCAATATCCACGTTCATTAGCCGATTTTTAATATCCGATAGAATAGACTCATCTAATAATTCAAATATCAAGGTACGATTTCTTATTTGCGGAGACAGTAATTTCATAAACTGTAAATATTCTGCCTGTTGTACGCTTCGAATAGGAACACCATTTTTATTATTATGGATCAACAGTTGAATAAATTTTTCGTGAAAACTTGCAGGTAAGTAGGTAAATAGGGGTATCAAGTCCACAGCGGCATGCATGTTAGCTAACATTTCAAATACTTCTGCTTCACGCCAATAAATCATATGCTGACATAGTAAACGAATACGTTTATTAACATCTGCTCTAAACTGATCTGATAGCCCATTCAGTATACCAGTATACCCCAAGTAGGCTTGAAATTTTTTTTTATTGGCAACAGTAGGTAATAATACAAGCACTTCGTCTATGGTCTCAATCTCTTGGAATAGTGCTCGTATTGTTTCTAGTTTACACGAGAATATTTTTGCAAGCCTTGCTTCTTCTGATAGTGCTGACAACGTTTTTAAAAATTGTTCTTTAACCTGTTCCCTGGTAAACATGGTAATTCCTTATTTTAAAAACAATATTTCTAGAAAAAGCGTCTCGAGATAAACCTTTTACAGACGCTATACCATATATTTAAATTGATTAGTATTATCTTGCGGTAATTCCTCAAGCATTGGCTGCTGCAGCAATTCCTCAGGTACAGGTATTGGTTTAGGACTATTAGAAAAAACAATCATACCATTGGGTAAAGTGTCTCGAGACGGCATTATCCAGTCATTGTCTAATTTTTTTGCGCAATGATGATTATAGACTTCTTTTGGCAACTTGGACATAGTAGGCAGATAACACTCAACAAAAAGTCGATATAAATCCCCTACAGTACCACTTTTCTCAAATTCTTTTTCATATCCTTTCAATTCACCGATATTACATCCCAACATCAATGCATAATTTTTAAGCGCTCTTACTGCTGCTGTTTTTTTAGTTTCACTTGTTCCCTTTAGACTAGCTGCAATATTTCTCACTGTTTTTAGACTTCTCTGTTGCAATTGCTCTATACAAACATCCGCCATCGCAGCAAATACTAAAGCAGCCAAAATTGCATTTGCATTTTTTCCAGTAGTTATTGTGTCATTTGGGTTGATAGCAGCAACATATGTTGACCACCACTTCTCCCAAGATGATTGCTGTCGGAAAAGCCAATTAGATTGCATAGGTAATGGCGCTAAAGTGTCTTTAATAGATTTTATTTCTTCCATATTTAACAATTGCGCTATAAACCAGGGATCATCCACATTTGCAGAAATCGTTTCAGTAAATTTTCTTAATTTTTCTATTGGCGTACTACCTGCAAATGAATGGCTTAAACCAATCGCAACTTCAACCTTTTCTTCAATTGCTTTTTTATTGATGATCTGAATAAGTTCGTTATGATATTGCTGAGGCAACTTAGAAAACACCTGAGCAATGCCTACGGTCTTTTGCAATTGAGCCAGATAGTTTAATGTTAAATCCTTACGGCCAAATAACATAACATCATTTGTGCATAAGAAATTAATTTTTATATCATGATTTGTAAAATACGCTAATAGCGATTGAAATTGTTGCACATTTAAAACCAAGCCACTTTGCATAACACTCAACAAGAATGGAGTTACGTTTTCATTAATATATTCATAACCTACATATCTGCGTAAACTTGCTAATATACGTTCCAACTTGCCAACCACAGGCTGAGGATCATCCAAGTTAAAATTGCGGCACAATCTTTCAGCAAAATGGATTAAAACGCCTTTGTCATGAAAAAAATGAAATAATGCTCTACCAACATCAACATGGGTTGCTGTCATTATCCAGCATCGACTACCTAACCAATCATTATCAGGATCATCAATGATAGCTTTTAATTCATGATCTTCAAACGCTGCGAGCATTTTATGTATTAATGTACTAGCCATTAATGTTAGCTCTGCTTCACCAGGTGTCAATATTTTTTTGATGATTTTAGAAGCATGTGGTTTGCCTAAAAATGCAAAAAATTGTCTTCTATAGAAATCATTATCACCAAGACTCAAAACGGTTCTAGGAGTAAATGCACTCAGTACTGTCTCTATAGCAGGCAAATCATTCAAGATATTTCGTACATTGTCTGCGCCTAATAGCGTCAATACCCTTATTCTTTCCGCGCCTGTATCACATTGAGTCAAAAACATATGTAAATCAGTCGGTGTTTCTCCAATAAAATGACTTAACCATTGTTGACTATTTCTAAATTCACTATCTGTAAAAATATTTCTATCATCTAAATACTGAAAAAAAGCAACCCGAACACTTAATTCCCAGCTGGCTACTATCGTTGGCCAATTTTTATTTGGATCATTAAGAATCGCAATTAATTCGTTAGAATCAAATACATTTAATATTTCATGTAATTGACTTATTTCATTTGGGCAAGTGATGGCTTGATTTACTATTTGTTGTAGATGCGGCTTACCTAAAAATGCATAAAACGCTTCTTTTCGGTCTTCTGGTGTAACAAATAAGTCTCGAACATTAACCAGCGCTGGCAAGTCATGCAAGATAGCTCTTACATTTTCTACGCCAAACAATCTGAGTATAGTTAGTTTTTGCTCGCTTCCTTCGTCGAATATCTTCAAAAACCTCGTTAAATCGGTAGGTAGCAAGACCGAAATATTACCAACAATATTTGCTAATATTTGCTGTCCATATAAAAAGCCGTTAGTGGCAAAAAAACGCCTATCTCTCGCATTGAGATAACGTAAAAAATGATCGCGAGAAGGAATGGTATTTGACAAATGATGGTAAGGGCCAATCAGAACATTAACTAATTCTTCATTATCAAATTCATCTAACAAATCAAATAAGAATCCTGATGCATCTAGTGATAATTTGTCTGGTGACTCGAAGCATTGATGAATGACTTGCTGAAGATGCGGCTTGCCTAAAAATTCGTAAAATACTTTTGGGTTCGCAGGTGCAGCAAAAGCATTTCGAACCGTTGCAATAGCAGATAAATTATGACTAACCGCTCGTATGGTTTCTCTGCCGAACAATTCTAATGCTGCTATTTTCTGCTGTTCTTCATCAAAACAATCTAAAAGTATTTTTAACTTATCTGGTGTAATTCCCCCAGCAAGATCAATCAAAAAAGTCCGCTGTTTTTGCAAAATCAGCTCATGCAAAATCCCTCTCGTTTTCAAGTAAGACAGAAATGTCCTATAAGCTTCTGGCGCCGCTCTAAATCTTGCATTTGTCCAGTTATTGTTAGGATTAAGCAAAATATTAATTAACTGATCTCTAGAAAGTTGATTAAGTGTCTCAAAAAGCAAATCCAGTTTCAGCGGCACAGGATCTGCATTTTTAAATGCGAAAAATTCACTGGCAATTCGATGAAGATGCGGTTTATCTAAAAACGTATAAAATGCTTCCCGGCCTTCTGCTGTTTCAAAATTTTCCGCAATGTTGATAACATCTGACATATCATCAATTATTACGCGTATTCTCTCTGCACCGATTAGCTTTAATCCTATTATTTTTTGCTCATCCGGTTTATTTGCAAATGTAACAGCTAATAATACATGCAAATCAGCAACGGTCATTCCGTCTGTGAGATCTGCCAGCAAACTTCCCCATTTTAGATGAGCATATGATTCAATAATAATTAATTCTTTTATTGGGTCGTCAGAAGATATTATTTTTTTTCTTAAATCAGTTTGACTAACATTTTTATCAGCCAGCAATCGCTGTAATTTAGGAAACACAATTTTTAAATATTCGACACCAAAAACATTATATATATCTTTTCGTGCGCTTACTGAGTGCGCCGTTAGTAATTCTTGAACAACTGCTTCTTGTTTATTTTTTTTATACACCTTTGCCAAAGCAGCAATCCTATTTATCTCGTCAATTACCGGGCGCATACTATCATCTAACACCGGTGCTGCTATGAGTTCTTTGATATATGCTTTTAATGGTACACTGTTAGCCAATTGTGGAAAAATAAATTCCTCTAAAATACCTCGGCTAGCTAAGTATTGCAAAAATGCTGAGCGCGCCGCTGGGCTGATTGCGAGCTTGATATTTGAATTGGGATGATAAGTCGCGCGGAGCAAAATAATTAATCTATTGTCATCAAAAAGATCAAGAATTTCAAACAGGAATAGTGTTTTTGAAAATTCTCTAGTATCGGTAAACGTGAAAAATTGATGGAGTATTTGTTCAAGATGTGGTTTACCTAAAAAATCATAGAATACTTTTCGACTTGCGAGTGTCGAAAAATTTTCTGCAATAGCTATAATAGCCGATAGATTATTGAGAGTTGCTCGTATTCTATCTGCACCAATTAACTTTAATCGTATTATTCTCTCATCGTCAGCTTTATTTTCAAATGAAGAAATTAATAATGAAATCAAATGAGCATTGGGCATTCTACCAGCGAAATCTGCCAGTAATTCTCGCCATTTTAAATAAGCAAATATTTCGTAGGTAACCCATTCTTTTATCGTACTCTCAGCAGAGAGCAGCATTAAACTTAAGTCAGAATCAGATCTACTGATGATATTTTTATCTTCTAGTAATTGCTGTAATTTAGGAAACATTTTTTTTAAATCGTTGATATGATGACTAGCATAAAATGTTTTACGCATTTCCGCAGTTTCTGCTGATAACAGTTGCTGAAGGAACGCTTCGGGGATGTTGCTTTGAGTCAGTTCAGCTTGCTTAATCAGTTCATTTATTTTTTTAACTTCTTCAATTAATTTGCGCGAGGTAAAATCAGGTATACGATTTGCATCGGTCAACCTAGCCTCACAGGCGGAGCAGTTTTCTGTATTACTTTCTACTAATAAACCGACACAACAAGTGGTGAGGCACACGTTTTGAAACATTCCATTCGCATCAGCACCATTAGGGGTGAATAGGCGCACGAATGCTTGAATAGCTACGTTAAGGCCTTGCATGGCTTTTAAGTCTTGAACATCTATTTCTGACTTAGGCTCTTCGTCTTCTAGGCTAAGTGCTGCAGCAAAAATAGATATCACCTCAGGCAATATTG
>DATAXC010000263.1:0-5068 GCA_036266895.1 Gammaproteobacteria bacterium | reverse complement strand
TCATCAGGATGGACGGCAACAGCAGTATCGCCGAGCATCGTTTCAGGACGTGTGGTGGCAACCACTAAATATTCATTGGGATTATCTGCTAGCGGATAACGAATGTGCCATAAATGACCGCTTTCTTCTTGATTCACCACTTCTAAATCTGAAATTGCCGTTAATAAAACTGGGTCCCAGTTGACCAAACGTTTACCACGATAAATTAAACCTTCTTCATATAAACGAATGAAAACTTCACGGACGGCATGGGATAAATCATCATCCATGGTAAAGCGCTCTCGTTGCCAATCCATAGAGGCACCTAAGCGGCGCAATTGTCGCATAATATTGTCGCCAGACTCCGTTTTCCATTCCCAGACTTTTTCAACAAACGCTTCGCGGCCTAAATCGTGACGTGTTTGTTTTTGTAAATTGAGACGACGTTCTACTACCATTTGCGTAGCGATACCGGCATGATCCGTACCGGTTTGCCAGAGGGTATTTTTGCCGCACATACGTTGATAGCGAATTAAAATATCTATTAAGGTAAAACCAAAACCATGTCCCATATGTAAACTGCCGGTGACATTCGGCGGCGGCAAGGCGATACAAAACGCTTCACCTTGATTAGAAGGTGCGAAATAACCGTTGGTTTCCCAAGTTTGATACCATTGACGTTCGATGGCATGCGGTTGATAAGCTTTGTCTAGGTCTAGCATATTTATAGTTTTCTTGTATTAATGTCACAGCCCTGAGTTCGGTAAAAGCGAAAACGCTCTCGTCCTAATTGTTGCACAACTGGGTCAGTAAATACAATTTCAATAATCTGTTTAAAGTCACAATAAAAAGAAGGCACTTGTTGGCTTAGGTTAATTAATGTGCCATTTAAGCCAGGATTCTCTGCAAAACCGATTTGTATTCGCGGCGGTGTATCGGTTGCGTTCGGTTGATATAATTGATGTGGTAAAAAGCCATCATCGCGATAAGTCCAGAGTAAATCATTTAATCGTTCTGCATCCGCTTTGGAATCGGTATGTAAATAAATCGATTCCGGTTGTTCGTCGTATAATTTTTCTACTAATCCGCACACATATTGCCAAGCTAGCGGGGCACGAGTGTGAGGGAGGATGTGGAATTGTACTTTTGTCATTGTGTAGGTCTCGTCAATTTTTTATCGTTCCCTATCCAACAAATACTGCACCAACAACGGCACCGGCCGCCCAGTCGCCATCCGGTCTTGTACCCCCATCATCATCGCAGCGGTACCAGCGACATCCAAGTGCGCCCAGCGAAATTTTTTCGTGAATCGCGATAAAAAACAAGCCGCGGTAATGACACCACCACTGCGGCCACCGCTATTCGTCATATCGGCAAACGGACTTTTCAATTGCTCTTGGTAATCATCCCATAATGGCAATTGCCAAGCGCGATCATTGCTTTCTTCTCCGGCTTTTAACAGCGCTTTGGCTAATGATTCATCATTCGATAATAAGCCAGTGGCATGAAAACCCAGCGCAACCACCACCGCGCCCGTGAGTGTCGCAATATCAATTACCACGTCCGGTTTATAGCGTTCACAATAAGTTAACGCATCGCTTAAAATCACTCTGCCTTCGGCATCAGTGCTAATGATTTCTATAGTTTGGCCGGACATACTGGTTAAAATGTCTTCAGGTTTATAAGCAGTACCGCCTGGCATATTTTCTACCAATGGCATCACGCCAACCAGATGAATAGGTAATTTCAATTCCGCGACTGCTTTAAAGGTACCCAACACCGTAGCGGCACCGCACATATCATATTTCATACCCACCATACTATCTGCTGGTTTTAAAGAATTGCCGCCACTGTCAAAGGTAACGCCTTTACCCACTAAAGCCACAGGCGCTTGCTTTTTACGGGTGCCCTTATATTCAAGACAAACTAATTGTGCAGGTTCTATACTGCCTTGTGCCACGCCTAAAATAGCACCCATGCCTAATTTTGCCATATCTTTCTCAGATAACACTTTCACTGTCATGTTTGAGTAAATTTTTGCCAATTCTTTTGCTTGTTCCGCAACAAAGGTAGGGGTGCAAATATTGCTAGGTAAATTAGCTAAATTTTTGGTGACTTGCACGCCTTCGGCGATAGCAATACTTTGTTGTAAAGCAATTTGACAGGGTTTCAGTTGTTGCTTATTTGCGAGATGAATCCAAATTTCTTTTGAAGCACGCGCCGGCTCTTTTTCGGTTTTAAATAAATCAAATTGATAAGCTCCTTCGGCTGCGGCTTCTGCTAATTGTTTGACTTTCCATGGCAGGCTAGGTTCACCATCCACGCTTAGTTCAGTTAAATAACAAGTGATGGTAGTCACTTTAGGGTTCAGGGTTTTCACCACGCCGCTCATTAGTTTTCGAAAGCGAATAGGCGATAATTTGCCTGGTTTTCCACATCCTACCAGTAAGACATGCGCCAATTGGCTATGCGGCAGATGGAATAACGACAGTGTTTGGCCGAATTTGGCAAGAAAATCACCATTTTTAACTAATTTTGTCAGATAGCCTTTGCTGATTTTATCAATCATTTTAGCTGTTGGCGTTAAATCACCGTTTTCAAACACCCCGACCATCAGGCAGGTTTTCGATTGTTTTTCTATCGGATTGGTGGTGATTGCTATTTTCATAATAAGTTTTTTTCCTTTATGTTTCGAGAGAAATCAACATCTAAAAATGATACGCTACCCATACATAGTAGAGGATACACCAAAAGTGATCATATCAAGATATCTGACTCGCGAAGTCGCGCGCACTTTACTTGCCGTTACCCTCATTTTATTACTGGCGGTATTATGCCAGCAAATTGTACGTTACTTAAATTATGTTGCTACCGGTAAAATTGCAACAGATGTTTTGCTGCAACTGATTAGCTTTGAAATTCCTTACCTATTAGCTTTACTGTTACCCTTGGGTTTATATCTGGGGATTTTGCTAGCTTATGGCCGACTATATGCCGACAATGAAATGGCCATTTTGCAAATGTGCGGTTTTGGCAGTGCAAAACTGATGCGGGTGACGATGGGCGTCACGGTCATTGTTTGCGCTGCGATTTTGGTATTAATGCTATGGATTAATCCCTGGTTATCGGCTAAGCGCCAACAAGTCATGGAAAGTGATGAGGCCACCTTACATTTAATTCGTACCTTAATCCCCGGCCGCTTTCAAGTCAGCCCCGATGGACGTTATGTGATGTATGTGGAAACGTTATCGCGCGATCATGAGCGAGCGGAAAATGTGTTTTTAGCCCAGGAACGAAAAAATCCGGATGATCCTAACCAACCGTCATGGACACTGATGCGAGCGGATGAAGGTTATCAAATCAAAGACGCCGATTCTGGAGAACCTTTTTTTGTGATGGCAGATGGTTACCGCTACGAAGGTGCGCCTGGTCAAAATGATTACAAAATTATCCAATTTAAAAAATATGCTGTGCGTATTCCACAAGACGAGACGCGGGTGATCCATGATGATGAAGAAGCATTGTCTACCCAAGCGCTTTGGCAAGAATATCAAGAGCCTTTACATGCGGCAGAATTTCAATGGCGTTTCTCTATCGCTATCGCAGCTTTTCTATTAGCCATGCTGGCGGTACCGTTTAGTGCTATCCGTCCGCGGCATGGTCGATATTTAATGTTTTTGCCGGCTATTTTGATTTATGTCGTGTATTTTAATTTACTGTTTATCGCACGCCGCTGGGTGGAAGAGGGCATGGTGGTGTCTTTCGGCATGTGGTGGGTGCATGGGATTATGTTATTGTTGATTATGGCGATGATGGCGAGACGGAGACGCGTATAAATTCGGATCTTAAATAAATGTTTAAATTACTTGAACGATACATTACCAAAACAATCATCCTAGCCACCGGCTTGACCGCATTAATTATGGGCGGCGTATTGTTTTTATTGCTATTACTAGGCGAATTAAAACGTATCGGCGAAGGTGACTATAGTATCTTACAAGCTTTTTTATATGCCTTACTACGGTTACCCGGCGAACTTTACCAGTTTTCTCCGATGTTGGTATTATTAGGCAGCATTATTGGGCTCAGTTTACTCTCCGCACAGCGCGAAATCGCTGTCATGCGTACTGCCGGATTTTCCGTACGACGGATTATGTTTAGTGTGTTAGGCGCGGCGATGTTGCTGGTTGTCGGCATTGGTGCAATAGGCGAAGGATTAACCCCTAATTTAAACCGCAAAGCCGAAGTGCAAAAAGAAAATGCAAAAAATGCCGGTCAATCGGTGGTCACTTCGGCTGGCGTTTGGCTGCATATTGATAATAATTTCATTCATGTTCAGCAAGTGGTTGGCCGACAATTATTAGAAAACGTAACACGTTACCAATTCGATGATCAACACCGATTACAAGCGGCTTATTTTGCCAAAACATTGACCTATCAAAATAACCATTGGCAAATGAATGAGGGTAAGCAAACGATATTTCACCATGAACGCACGGAAAGTCAGTCTTTTACGCATGCTAATTGGGACTTGCCGATCAACCCCAACTTATTAAATGTGGCAGAAGCCCATGAAATGTCGTTGACCAGGCTAGCCAAATTTATCAAGTATCTCAAGCAAAACAGTTTACAAGCCACGGAATATCAATATCAATTTTGGCAGCGTATTTTTCAACCGCTGGCTGCTTTGATCATGATTTTTTTAGCGGTGCCGTTTGTTTTGGGTACTATTAATGCTGCTTCGTTAAGTTGGCGGATTCTAGTGGGGATTATGCTGGGATTTGGTTTTTTTATTTCAAACGCACTATTGGGTCAATTGTCTATCGTCTATCAAATTCCACCGATGTTAGCAGCGGCTTTACCGTTGGTATTGTTTGTGCTGATTGGGATAATTTTGGTTAATCGAATGATGCGCTATTGAATATTTTTTATTTGGCTTTATATGTATTGGTAATGAATTGTTATCCTGAATGACCCTCTCCCGCCCTATCGGGCACCCTCCCCCACAAGTGGGGGAGGGAATAATAGATAGGTCAAAGTTTTTCTAGGGTATTTAAGATAGACCATCTTATTTCCCCTCCCCCGTTTA
>DATAXC010000077.1:0-8948 GCA_036266895.1 Gammaproteobacteria bacterium | reverse complement strand
ATCATTAGATATTGGCACCCAGCGAGAATTAGTTTTTTTACAATGTTTGTTAGGAGCAGGCATACAGACTTTTTATCCGGAAAAAGGTGATTTTCAAGTCGATGATATTATTTTTGAAATTGGCGGTAAAAATAAAACTGCTCGGCAATTAAAATCTTACCAAGGTAAAAAAATCTTGGTTAAAGATAACTTATTAGTGGGAATAAGTAATGAGATCCCACTCTACTTGTTTGGATTTTTGTATTAATTACTATACACGGTAAACCCTGATCCTGCCGGTTCGTTTTGTACTGCACAACGCGTCACTGCCATCAACGTTACTTTTTGCCCCCAGTCATCGGTTCGCGTTTTTTGTACATCGCCTTTTTCAGTAATGATTTCTAAACACACACGCCAATATTGATCGACAACCGGTCCATTCGGATCTTTATCACAGGCAGGCCGAGTGGTGCTTTTAGCGCAGGCCGGTGGGTTTTTATCTAATGGCGAAGAACCTGTGGCATAAGCGGTAAAACTGGTGATCGGATAAGAAGTGGTGAAATCATTCGGATTGTTTATACCGCTGACCGAAAGCGGTGCAACAATCACTTGCGGTACCATCACTTTGCCAGTGGCATCCACTGGACATTGCGGCACAGGAACACAAGCACCATGGTGATAGAGTCCGGCAAAATTAATCGCACGTGCGTTATTCAGGTTTTGTCCGGGGATATTTACACTGGCAACTACATAGCAATTATTGTCAGTGCTACAAGTGCTGCCTGCGGGTGGTGGTGTGTCACCGGCTGGGCCTGCTGCTGTAGTATAAGCTAAAGGCAATGTGCCGGCAATCACATTCGCTGCTGCAGCTGCACTACCAGAAGTGGTTTCTTGTGTGATGCGGGTATAAACATACAACATGGCGGGTGTGCCAGCCGTTACTGGCGCGGCGGCGATAGCATAAGGTTGTCCCCAAGGATTTTGAAAGGCTACATCAGGCGGCGGTAAATACCCTTTTTGGCGTAACTCATCGATATCTGCTGGCCAAGTTCCGTTGCCTACATAGTAAGCGAGACCGGCGTTGAGGATTTGTTGGATTTGTAAGGTGGCTTTATCAATGCGTAAATTTAGCGTGCGTTGTTGCACATAGCCAATTGCAGCATATACCATCACGCTGATGATGACTAAGACGAGTAACATTTCTAACAGAGTGAAGCCGCCCGCTGTTAGAGATAAAAAAATTCTTTCCCCCCCCTCCCGCTTGCGGGAGAGGGTGCCCGAAGGGCGGGAGAGGGTTTGGTGCTTAAGCCAGCGTTGTTGCCGCTCGATTCGCGTGCTCATATATAGTTATTACTCCACTTAACTCCCACAAATATAATATTGATCCGCTGTTTGCGTGCCATCGGTCAATAACAAAATCGGCGCGACATTGTACATTTGCGTAAACTGTAAAACCGTTGGTTTGCTCGGCCAATAAACAGAATTAAATTTTGTACTGGCGAGCGATGGTTGTCGAGTAAAAACCACATAGCGCTCTCGCTCTGTAGCTTGGCTACAAGGCGCTACAGAGACATTACCGTTGACTCTTTGCAAACTAGAAAGACAATCCGCAGATAACAACGCTTGGTATTGTTCCACGGTATCTGGATTTTTTAAACGCACCGCTACTTGTGCTTGCCAGACCGTGACATAGCCCGTGGGTACCGATTGGTTATCTGGATAAGTTTCTACGCTACGATAAGGTAATGGGTTAATGAGTGGCGCAGGTGGTGACGTCTCTGTTTGTACTTGATTGAATTGCAACACATAGCCGCCTAATGGCATATCGTTTGCGACTAACGGACTTTCCATTAAAGTGGCTGGCAAATAACCTTGTAACATGTCTAACGTAACCGGAAAATACTGGTCTGCATAAAAAGAATTGAAAGATGATTGTGCACAATACGCACGAAAGTAATTAGCTAAGCCTTGAAATAAGATATCGACGTTATATTGTAATTGTCTGACTTCCATATCGCGTCGATAAATAACATATTGTTGAATAGATAAATAAGTGATGACAATGGCAATCACCAATACTAACCATACTTCCAGCAAAGACAGGCCTTGTTGCGTTGTTTTCATGCGCCCATCGCCATACCAGTCATGTAAATACCTTGGATAATCATTAAAATTAATAAACCACCAAGTGCGAGCAGCACCCCACCAACAATGCGCGCAATTAATTTTAAAGTAGTGGTGGCTTGTTCAGTGCCGCGTACCCCCATACGGACTAAACCATGTTCAAAGCCTTTGACTTCTGCCATGACCCGTAAACGCATTAAATCTTTTTCATCCACTAAGCCGGTAGCTAACACATCAGCAATATTGGTTTTACCTTTGCTTAATAAACCTTCCATCAGCGTTAAATGATAATGCATATAAGGGTTAGACTGATGTTGCATGACACGTAAAGCTGACTTAAATACTACGCCATTTTCTACCAGTAAACCTAGCGTTTCCAATAAGCGGGCGGCAGTCAGTTGCCGATAAAAAGAGAAGGGAGGAAATTGATCAAGGGCTGCGCGTAATGAACCAGTATAATGGGTCATCAATCGATGAAAAATCAAGACAATCATTATAATAACGAGGATGACCACCCACCACCAATATTGAATCAGTTCAGCAATAGCAATGAATTGCCGACCAGAAGCTGGCCATTGGCTCACCGGTTTAATCAATTTGAATTGTTCAAAGACTACTTGATTAAGATAAACGATGACGATACAAGCAATAGTTAAGACGATTAACGGGTAAACCATCGCACCAACAAAAGAACTGATGGCGACGCCGCGTTGCGACAATAAATTGATCGCTGATTTAATCGTTTGCCCGAGCGCGCCGCCGGCTTCACCAATGCGAATAATTTCAATGACATTGATATTAAACCAGTCGCGCATGCCTTCTGCGAGCAATTGACCTTGGGCAATTTTTTTAGCGATAGACAACGCCACTTCGCGCGTTAAGCCGGTAGTAATTTGTGCCATCATTTCTACCGCGCGATTAGCTGGAATGCCATCGTTAATCAATACAGATAAATCTTCTAGGAAAGCCAGTTGGGCTTTATTGCCAAACCGCCAACGTTTAAATAAGAAGATTAGTTTGACGTAGAATTGATTTAATGCTGTAAACTCCATGAGAGTACCTGTCGTTGTTAGTGTAAACAGCCGTTTTTCGTATGTTCTATTTCCTTGTGAATAGTTACCTATCTATATACTTATATGCACGTGTCTGTGTTAATGGATTAATTGGCCCTACTACTTTCTCTGCATCCAGTGGATCACAGATCCCCAATTGAATCAAATCGATCGCCCGCGCATAAAAATCCATCCAACCATTTTCCTTTAAATGCTTTTCCCAATGTAGCGTATCGCATTTTTGGATAAAGTGCCTACTTTCTTCATCGACCCAAATCACTTCAGCAATAACTGTGCGTCCGATCACGCCAGAACGTTGGCACTCTTCACAACCGCCGCCGCGTGCTTTCGCTCTATCTAAAATATCTTTACCTAATACTGCTTCCCAACCGGCGATGAAAGGCTGATGTTTAGGCGATTCACGTACTGGAATGGCGCAAGCAGGACAAATTTTGGCAACCAAGCGCTGACAAATTAAACAGCGTAAAACACTGCTGTCGCTCAATAAAAGCGGGGAAATACCCATATCGACTAAGCGCGTGACGATGGCGGTGGCGCGGTTGGTATGTAAGGTGGTTAACACCAAATGGCCAGTAATCGATGCTCTAATCATGACATGCGCGGTATCTTCATCGCGCATTTCTCCCAAAATAATCACGTCGGGATCCATGCGTAAGGCAGCACGTCCCATGCTGGCAAAGCTACGGTTTTCTTTTTCGGTGTTGACAGGTATTTGTGTGGCGGCTTCCACCACTTTTTCTACCGGATCTTCAATCGAATAGAGCTTTAAGGCGGGGTCGACCATTTCCATGCAGCTAGCCAGTGTGGTGGTTTTACCGGAACCGGTTGGCCCAGCGACAATGATGGCACCAAACGGCAATTTCATCGCCATTTTAATCACATCGATTTGGTAAGTGGTATAGCCTAATTCTTCCAAAGTTTTATTACGTTCTTCACCAGCGGTTAAAATACGCATCACCATATCAAAGCCGCCATGCGCGGGGGTACTGGCTAAACGCAGACGAATGTCTTTATCGTGAATTTTTAGCGGCATCGATGCATCTTGCGGGACCAACGGATTGAAATGTGAAGTGGCATGATCAGTTTCTTTGTTGAATGCAACGGAAGCAATTTCTCGTCCTAAACGTTCTGACCATTCGGCATAAAGACGCAATTCACCGGTTTGCCGCATACGGATTCTGGTATAGGTTTGCCGCACTTGAATATGGATGTCACTGGCATTTTGTAAAACCGCTTCATAGACTAAATCACGTAAATGACGTTGTTGATCGCTAAAAGAAATCGTCGTTTCGCCTTTACGTTGTCGGAGATGATCGTCTAATTCACTGCTGGCTAACAGCAAGTTTAATAATTGCGGCGTTGCAGCATAGACTTGGCCGGGATGGATACCTTTGCTGAGTAATAAAGATTTACAATTTTGTACCGTACGTGATGTTGGTGTGGAAGATAAAATGGCACCACTTTTTAATACGACAATGTTGGTTTGTTCTTTACACCAACTGAGCATTTCTTGCATGACGCGATCTTTCGTATCTAAATCAGCCGGGCTGCTAACCACTTTAGTCTTAGTCGCCGCTGCATATTGTTCCAAAAAATCTTGCGGCGACTTTTCTTCAGACGGTGCGTGATTATTGGCCATACAGCCCTCATAGGGTATTTGGAGCTTTAATGTTATTTATGTCTATTTATATAATTATAAAGCTTTTTATGGGTGACGACTATGGGTGTGCGATGTATGGGTTTAGTAGGGCATCGCAGTGGTGGCAGTTAAGCGATTGATTGTAAAGAAATTATTTGTGTAGTCCGGGTGGAGACATGTTTTATACAACAAAATCATCCAAAACCCATTATAGTGCCGCCACTAATTGCAGCAGCAATTGCCGTATATCTTTGATATCTCGAAACATGGCCGTCAACGCCAGATAAGTATCAGAAATATTTAACAACTCCAAATTACCCGCAGTCATTTCACGCAATGCTTGTTCTAATTTTTGCATATCATCAGTAAAATCCGAATTTGCATCATTAATCTCAGATAATACATTTTTTTCAAAAAAATTAATCAAAACCAATAATAATTCTTTATTTTTTTCCATGACGGTCGCAAACAGCGGGCTCATATCTCGGTAAATTGCGGCATCTGCACGCTGCCGCTGATTATCCAAAGCAAAAAATAAATCGATGACATACTCTAAATGAATCAAGAAAAAACGAAAGCCGCCACGCAATCCAGGGTTAAAACCAATTTCATAAACCCATTCAGGATAATGTCGTTGCAATATGGTTTCAATTTTATATTGATCAGATAGCCGCGATCCTACTGTGGGTAACACCGTTATGTCATCCGTACCACTTTGCTTAAACCCTTGTATTATAGTATCCGCATAAGTTGCCAATGCGTGCAATATCGGCAACAAATCATACCGAAATGCATCAGCTAACTTGCTGGGAAAAATCCAGCGGTGACATAACGTGCCAATAACCGCGCCGATGATCACAGCTAATAACATATTATCTATGCTAGTCGCAAACCACATCGGTAATACGGTTGCTAGCAGCATCATGAATAAAAAACAACTGAGGTAAAAGATATGTTTTTTTGTTAAGAGACGATAAATAAAAATTAGGTAGATCGTGAACAAACCCAAGAATATAAATAAAGCGACTTGGTAAGGCAAACTAACCAGCATCAATCCATATCCAAATAACATGGCTAACATGATAATAAAAAACAATATCACGCTTTGCTTTAACGGCGCATGACGTATGGGTTGACTGGTGATAATGGCGGTAAGCATCAACCATGCGCCACTGTTTAAAGTAAAGTAATGCGTGATAGCCCATGCAATCAAAATTGCGACAGCGGCACGAAGCAACCGTCGCAAGAGATAGGGAAATTTAGTGTAAACAGAGGTCATCGCAATATTTATGGACGCCGTACTGGTGGGATCATCATGACCTTATCAAACGCTGATTGAGACGATTGTGCAACTTGCAGTGCAGCAGCAAAGATCGTTTCTTTCACATGCGCTGACCTCGTATCTAAAAATTGGTCTAAAACTTTTTTACGTCTTTCTGGCAATAAATTATAGGTCTGTGCATGTTTCAGCTGTGGACTGGCATATGGGAAGTTATGCTCTCCCCACATATCGCGTAAATGTTTCTGGTTTTCTGGCGTAAGTTGGCTACAAATGATGGCAAACTCTCTAACATCTGGTACCAATTTGGGTAATCTATCTTGTAATAATTTTAAAAAAAATTCTTGCTGTCCCGGCGAATTTTGTAATTTACTTGCAATCACACTAATCGGTTGCGCATATTGAATGCTCTTGATTACTTCTTCGCAGAGCGGTTCTATCTCTTCTAAAGTGAGTTCGTGCTTAGAATACTTGGGTCTTAACTGAGATAACCGCTGTTGAAGCTGTTTATGCGATTCGCTCTTTTTAATATTAATATCTTGCTGTTGATCCAATATGCTTTGTTGCTCATCGAGAACAACTTGCGTTAGCTCAAAAACGTCTCTTGGATTGGTTGTTGTTACAGCAGCCATATTATTCTTCCTTTGTTCTCATTATCAGTAAATTATTATGCATCCGTATTATAATAAATTCAAATGTTCTCTGTAGGGAGAAACATTAACCCTCTCCCGCCCTGTCGGGCACCCTCCCCCACAAGTGGGGGAGGGGATAAAATCCGAATTCCTTGTATCATCGAAAGAAAAAACTTTGACCCATCTTATTTCCCCTCCCCCGTAAACGGGGGAGGGTGCCTGACAGGGCGGGAGAGGGTAATGAGGGTAATCAATATTTTTCACAACTCAAACAAAACTGCTTTAAGTTAAAAATAAACAACAAAAACACCACCGGTTCTTGAGAGGTTATCTTAAGAACCGTTTGATAATTTTCTTCAAAACGCTCAATACTGGCTGATAATTCACTGGTATCTATAGATTGAATAGCTAAATTAATCTTACGCTTACTTGCCGCCATCAATACTTTATTAATCGCCTGCAACATATCGATTAATTCGCTTTGACAGAGTGAAAAAATAGTCGGGTCAGTTACGCGCCTACGTATTTGTCCATATTCCAACATTAAATCATATAATTGATTTAATACTGTCAAAACAACCTCATCTAACTGACAAGCGGCTCGCATAAAGTGATTTTTAGCTACATGCACTCTTCTTTCGAATAAATACTTATTTTCTGTATATTCTGGCTGTAATAAACAAGCGAATAATTCATTATTCAATTGGCGCAAGCTTTGCCAAGCGATGCGTGTCCACGCTTGTTGTTGGTAAGATTTGAATTCAACCAGGGCCATAAAAAAAACTGTGCCGCGGTTGCGGCACAGACCATAATGATAACGGGTAATAAATTATTCAGTGGACTCATCCTTGATGATTAGGTGAAAGTGTTACCTTTCTTCCTTAATCTCGTTTGATTTTTTTAACATCTTTCCAATATTCACGTTTTAATAAATACATCAATATGAACAAGATAACTAAAAATCCGAGTACCCACCAGCCTAACGCACGCTGTTCAACACGATACGGTTCCGCAGCATAGCCAAGAAAATTAACTAAATCCGCTACGGTCGCATCAAACTGTTCTGGTGTCATCGACCCTTGTCGAGTTAACACCAACATATCATACCACTCTACATCATTCACAAGTATACCAGAACGCACTTTACCTGGTACTAATTCTTGCTCCCCTTGAAAACCAGCCAAAATAGCTGGCATCGCGGTATTGGTCACTAACAAATTATTACTGCCAGTCGGGCGTTTCGCGTCTTTATAGAAACTATGCAGGTAAGTATATACCCAATCCACGCCACGTACACTAGTTTCTAAAGACAAATCAGGTGGTACCACGCCATAAGGCCAATCTTTGATACCTAATGGCATTTTATCATAAGTAATTCCGGCTTCTTGCGCAATGGGATCATAGCGCAAATAGACCATGGCATGACAGCTTAAACAGTTCGCAGCAAAAAACTTTGCGCCGCGTTTAACTGATTCCATATCAGATTCATTAATTGGCGCTTTTGTTAAAACTATAGCCGCGCCTTCAGAAGCAGATGCTTGTGCTTGTGTAGTAAATAGGACTAATAAAATGGCTAATATATAACGTATCATCATCCGGTGACCCGCTCTGGTGGAAGTTTAGTTTTTTCCATGGAAGTATAAATTGGCATCAACAAAAAGAATGCGAAATATCCAATCGTAAATATTCGTGCCATATAAGTACGTAAAGTTGAAACGCCTTCATGACCTAAATATCCTAAGCCCATAAAACAAATTACAAATACAACAATAGCAATTTTCGATAGTATGCCCTTATAACGAATAGATCGAACCCGGCTACGATCTAACCAGGGCAAAACAAACATAATCGCAACTGCTGCAGCCATCACAATCAATCCCAGGAATTTATTAGGGATTGCTCGCAACATCGCATAGAAAGGAGTCATATACCAGACTGGGGCGATTTCTAATGGTGTTACCATTGGATTAGCTTCGATAAAATTATCTGGTTCTAAGAATAAACCGCCCATCATCGGACTAAAAAATAAGATGCTAGAAAATACGAATAAAAATACCACCACCCCGACTAAATCTTTCACCGTATAATAAGGATGGAAAGGAATGCCATCCAATGGAATGCCTCTATCATTTTTGTGTTTTTTGATATCAATACCATCTGGATTATTTGAGCCGACATGATGCAAAGCTACTAAATGCATAAAAATTAAAATCGCCAGCAAC
>DATAXC010000239.1:0-3095 GCA_036266895.1 Gammaproteobacteria bacterium | reverse complement strand
TTGAGAAACATTAAATGACTGCCAATTAATAATAGTTTTATGAGAAGTTTGATTAATTTGCATCAGTTGTGTCGATGGTCTGGTAATAACCGCACTACCGCTGACAACTGAGCCGCCTTGCGGATTAGCAAAAGTCATAATAGGAAAGAACAACGCACATAAAAATACAACTATCTGCGGCATTTGTTTTACAATGCGTTTTTTAAATAATGCATACCTTACTCTCATTCTATTTTTTAAATGAATGATGTAATTCACCACATTATTTCTCCTCCACCAATATTTTTAAGTGATTACCTCTTATAGTATATCTAACAAGTCCCCTTCATTTATTATGGCGCTATCTAATATTTTGTATATAAATTGATCTTAATGTCAAAAAAAGTATCTTATGAAGGCATTTAAAGAGGGTGTTTATCTAACTGTGTTAGCCGTATTTACTGGACAAGAGATAAACGATACTGGGTTTTCAGCTTTATCTAAAGCATTACGCAACGCGTTACTGGCAGCGCCTTGCGTTGCACCCGACCAAAATCCGGTGGCACAAGTGTTACTATCACAATTCCCGCCAAAGGTAAAAAAGGCTTGTGTGTTATCAATTTTACAGTTGCAAATAGCGCGGTTAGTATTTTGTGGATCAACTGTACATGGCATATCAACACAATTATTCCATGGCATGCCTTTAGAACAAGTCAATGATTTTTTTGTAGTGAGCTGCTCAAAAGAAAAAGTTGAAACAACATGCATAGCTTTATAGGTATCAACAAAAGGTTTACGCTGTTCGCAACTGGTGAAACCAGCACTTTTACCTTTATTGACAACACAATCACAAATGGCATGACCAGGCTGTTTAGGATCAGGGATACAAGCAGCGGATGTGCACAGCGCATATGCTTGATCACAGACAATAGCGGGCGCTTGTGTTGCTGCGTATGCATTAGAAATAAATAAGAAAGCGAGAAAAACCAAGCAAATTTTAACTAAATGATTAAAGTCCATTTCAATACGCCTTATCTGAAAGCTTAGCCAGGGGATAATATAACACATAGAATCAATACGGGCATTTCTATTTTGGTATGACATGGGATAAGAAAATGGTCGAACGCATGCACGTTCACGATGAGGCCGTGGTAGTTTGTCGTGTACAGAGAAAAAAATATCTTTAGTATTAAGTTATATACCGTCGAACCCATCGTTTATTTCTCTTAAAGCCATATTCTAAAAAAACGGAGGGCGGATGCTCTAAAAACGGTATTTTATGGATTGAATTTTATGTTGTTCTTGTTAACTATCGATAAGGTCCATTATCTATATAAATATATATTTTCAATTAACAAGAGTCGAGTTAATTAATTACATTATATTATGTAATATGTATTTATATGCGAAAAAATGGCTAGGCAATAGATGGCCTATTGGACCAGTAGAAAGGTATTTTTAAATTTAGCAGGCTAGAGTACGCTATAACCAATAACCCAAGTTTGCCTGGGCAAACAGCAAAGTTGGCCATGGGAGATACTTGTCATTTAGAGTTTGTTTTATAATTTTTTAGGATTATCAATTAATGAAATCAAATCACTGGAATCTACATGGCAAGAAAGCGTTAGTTACAGGTGGGACAAGAGGCATCGGTAAGGCTATTGTTGAGGAATTTTTAATGCTAGGTGCAGAAGTGTATATCGTTGCCAGAAATCAAGCGCATATCAATAAAGCTATACAAAATTGGCGAGGTAAAGGCTATAAACTTCATGGTATTTCAGCGGATCTGAATGACGGAGAGAAAAGTTGTCGTGCAATCATATCTGAAATTGAAAATCTCTGGGGTGAATTAGATATTTTAGTTAATAATGCTGGTACAAATATAAGAAAGGGCGCCGAATGTTATTCGTTGCCTGAATTTGAAAGTATTATGCTGTTAAATCTGACATCTGCTTTTATGATGTGCCAATTTTCTTATCCATTACTAAAAAAATCTGCCCAAGGAAATATTATTAATATTGCTTCAATATCCGGATTGATTGACGATGCCTCAGGTGCGCCTTATGGCATGAGTAAAGCAGGGATGATTCAATTATCTAGGCACTTAGCTGTTGAATGGGCTAGTGACAGAATCAGAGTAAATGCAATCGCACCTTGGTATATTGATACAGAACTCACACAAACTTCATTATCAAAGCCGGATATATTAAATTCTATTATCTCCAGAACGCCAATGAGACGCGTAGGCAAGCCAGAAGAGGTCGCAACTTTAACGGCATTTTTATGCATGTCCGCGGCTTCTTATATTACGGGCCAGTGTATAGCTGTAGATGGTGGGTTTATGGTAAATGGCTTTGCAAATCATCTGTAATAGCTGGTAATGAAGGAAATTTGAATTCAACTGATAACTGCAATCTTTTTCTGCCATGCCTTGTGCGAGCGCGATCATCATTAAATCTGATGATGAAATTCTAAAAATAATTTTTCCTGAGCTTGAATAGTATTTTTCTAAATTATCTACATCAATTTGTTTATCTAAATTTTATTAGAGAACCAGCTATATGAATTTATGTGAAGCAATCAAAAAATATTTTGTATAAAGTTGTCGCCTTTGAATTCTAATTATTACTGTGGTTCCGCTGTTGTAGAGGTTGCAGAAACCGCGATGAATCCAAAATATTGTCTGGATTTACAAAAAATTTGGTTTTAGTATACTTCCCGCGAAGCGCTTGACCATCCATTGGAAATCTTCCCATTAAGGGTACTACCAAGAATCGTCCGTAAATGCTACACAAGCAATTGCTATATTTTTAGTTCACCAAATTTCAATTGCAGTGCTTCTTCAATTTCCTCAAGCGCAATACTCTCTGGATATGAAAAGAGTTTTTGCTCAGTTGCATCCCTTAGTTGATTCTAATATTATTCATAAATCTATTAAAGGTCCAATTCATCATCGCCGTTCTCTAAATTATCTAGTGTTAATCATCACCCGATATGACCCCCTCCGTCATCACCGTAATGGACCCACCAAATTAGCATCGTAATGGACCCAGTGGATCATCACCTTAATGAACCCACCTTATCATCACCGTAATGGACCCACCCCACACGTCAAA